>JBNMHE010000079.1:0-8501 GCA_050872585.1 Rhodocyclales bacterium
CATGTTGACCGTGGATTTTTTAATTTTTATTTTTTTTTAATTTTTATTTTTGTATTTGTTGATAAATTGATAAAACGATTGTTCAAATTCTTCATTGTTGTTATTTTCATTTGTTCTATAAAAACACAAACCTTCTAAATAAATTTTATCCTTTTTATTTTCAAGCGGATTTTCTTTGTTTAAACACAAAGATTTTAATAAATTTTCTTTCCATTTGTCTTTTTGAATTAAAACTTCACCTTTGGGTTCTATAAAACATTCCACGGCAACATTTTCACCGTTTTTTAATTCTGCCCAAAATACAAAATCAGGGAAAAAACGTTCGGCATAACAAGCAGATTGTTTATTATTGTCATACAAAGCCAAGTTTTCATATTGTTCATTGCGAATAATTAACCAATTTTTAAAAGTTTCATCCAAAATTGATTTGTTATTGGCAATAAATTCCAAAAATTCTTTTTCCAAACCAGAATCCAACAAACATTGGTCATAAACCAACCAATCATAAAAATCAAAATTTTTGGCTTTTTTCTTTGTCCAAATTTCACGTGGGGATTCCAATTTAAATTCGTAATTGATTTTAAAATCCAACACTTTGTAATTTTTGTTTTTTTCTAAATTGTTTTGTTTTTCATTGATTTGATTTAAAACTTTTTCCAAAACAAACAAAGCTATATTTAATTTTATTTCTTTGTTTTCATCATTTTGGTTTTGGTGAATAATACATTCTTTATTTTGTAGCATTTGAATAAATTCCAAACGTGAAGAAAATTTAAATTGTTTTTTGATTTTTTTAAAATCCAAATTTTGGGTTTGATTCAATGCTTTTTGCCAAATGGCAATGGGAATTTCTTTTAAAGAAAATTGTTTTTTTAAAGAAAGAGGATGATTATTTTTTTCATCATTTTTAAATGCTTCTGTTTCTTCCACATGGTTTGTGTTTAAAAGTGGAATAAACCAATGTTCGTTTTCTTTAAAAATATTATTTTTAAAATTATTTTTTAAATTATTTTCAAAATCGTTTAATAATCCTTTTTCTTTATCAATGGAATTTAAAGCCAATGGAATGCTTGTTTTTCCTTCTTCAAGCATTTTTTTTGCTTTTTGATTTAAATTTAAAACCACTTTTTTGTTTTCCGTTTGTTGCAAGCCTAAATTTTCCAATTCTTTATTTAATTCAGAAATAAAATCCACTTCATTAATGGTGTGGTAACCCAAACTTTCCAATGCGGCCAAAGGCGTTTGTTCTTCGTCAAACTTGCGTTGAAAAGGATTATTTTCTTTAAAATGAAAAGGATAATAGCGTGCGCCTCTGCCAATGAGTTGTGCTTCTTTGGTGGTTAAATCCTTTTTTTTCTGTTTTCTCTCGTTTTTTAATGTTTTGGTGCGCACAATATCAAATAAATTTAAAACATCCCAACCTTCATTTAATTTATCCACGGCAAAAATCACGCGGATGGGGTTTTCCAATTCTTCCAAACTATTTAATTGCAGTTGTAATTTTTCAATATCTTTGTCATTTACATTTAAACACTCTTTTTCAGTGAATGTGCTTTGAATAATTTCCACTAAAAATGATTCAAAATTTTTTCCAAAATATTCTTGAAAGAAAATTTTGCTTTGCACTAATAATTCTTCATTTTGTAATAAATTTTGATTTTTATCATTGATATACAAATAAAAATTTTTAATATCTTTTTCTTTTAAATTTTTAATAAAATCAAAAAAATCTTTTTGGTATTGTTTTGAAGAGGGAATGCTTTCACTTTTAAATAAAATAATCGGTTTAAAAGAACGGTTTTCTGGCAAAAATTTGAAAGCCAACAATTGCCGATAAATATTCAAACATATTGCGCCCAAAAAGCGATGGTGAATGTGATTATTTTCGTATTTTAACAAAAATATTTTTTTACTGTATTTTTCTTCATAAAAACTTTTTAAATTGTATTCAAAAATAATTTTATCAGCATATTTATCCGCCACGGTTTCATAATTGGGAATGGTGGCGGTGAATTCAAATATTAAATTATTTTTATTTTGTAAAAAAGCTTGATTGATAATATATTCCCAACCTAATTGTGCGCTTTCTTCGGTTTTGCTTAATGCTTTTTTGGTGCTGGAATTCAAATGGTGTGCTTCATCGGCCAAAAAAACAATTTTGTGCTGTTGAAAATCATCCAAGGTTAAATTATTTTCTTTTTCTTTTGTGAATAAAGAATACAAACCTTGTGTGGTGGCAAAAATAATGTTTATGGCATTTTCTTGTGCTTCTTCCCAATTTTGAATCACATTGATTTTAATATTTTTGCCGTTAATAATTATTTTTTGGGAAAAAAGATATTTGGCGCTGCGTGGATTATTAAAATTATCTTTTGTTTTTTCCAAAACGGAAGTGCTGCTGACAAAAAACAAAAATTGATTATAACCTTTTTGAAAGCAATCCAATATTAGTGCCGCCATTAAAAGTGTTTTGCCGCTGCCGGTTGCCATATTAAACATCAAATGTTTTTGTTTGAATTTTTCGTGTTGAAAATTATTTAAATAATAACGCAAGGCATTTTGTTGGTAAGTTCTTAATTTTTTATTTTGATTTAAATTGTCTGTAATATGCAAGGGAATGTTTGTTTTTGTTAAATGGTCGGAGCCAATTGTTTTGGTTAAACGTTCTTGCAATGTTTCTTTGCGTATTAAATTTTTTTGCATTTTTATTCTCCGTAAAAAATATTATTTAATTTTATAATTTCATTTTCAATGTTGTAATTTTCATCTTCAATATCGGTGTAAAGCATATAATCCATATTTTTATCCAAAATTTGAAAGAGAATTCTTTTTTTGTCAGTTGAATTTAATGCAAAAAAATCTTTGTCTTTTAATAAGTTTTGGATATCCATGCGGTAATCCACAAAGGCTTTTTGTTTTAAATCTTCAAATATTTCATCCCAATCATTTTGGGTTTTGGCTTTTTTGATTTTTTGTTTGAAAACGGCGTTTAAAGGCATCAATTCACAATAAACAAAACTGCCGCCGCCGTTAAAATTCACCGCTTTTGAAATGCCGCCTTGTTCGCCATTCAACACTTTTTTCAAGCGTTCTTTGGTGATGTTTTCAATGTAATCCATTTGTTCAATGCCAACCCAACGGCGATTCATTTTGTGCGCCACCGCAAGCGTGGTGCCACTGCCCGCAAAAAAATCCATCACCAAATCGTTTTCTTGGGTGGCGATTTCTATTATTCTTTTTAATAAGGCTTCGGGTTTGGGTGTGGAAAAAAGTTTGCTTTCAAATAGTGATAAAATTTCTTTTGCAGCGTGATTATTCATTACATCTAAAATTAAATTTTTATATGGCGCGGCTCGTTTTATAGGTTTATTTTCATTATCTACATACATATAATTTTTATAACAAACTGCCCATCCAGAATCTTTTTTATCACTTTTTCTAAATTCAATAAAATTATTTTCAATAGCCCATTTAAATTTATTTTTACTCCACTTCCAAATCCAACCATCATTTTTATATTTTTTTCTACCATTAGGATAAGTGAAACTTCCATCGGGGCATTCAATAGCATAATTTAAACTATCACTATAAGATAAACCACCTCTATCTAAATTATCAATATAATATTTTCCACGAGTTTCTACAAATTCATCGCTATATTTATAACGATTTTCATCCCAAGAATCTGTATTTTTATTTAAATTTAAATTAAAAACATTTTTTGCGTAACAAAGAATATATTCCGTAATTATTGCAATATGTGTAGCATCAGACGCGCCTGTTTTCTTTTGCCAAATAAAATTAGCTATAAAATTCTCTCTCCCAAAAATCTCATCCATTAAAACTTTCAAATAAGCTTGCTCGTTGTCATCGCATTGCACAAATATCACGCCGTCATCGCGCAAAAAATCCCGCGCAATTTCCAAGCGGTTTTTCATAAAACACAACCACGTGGAATGATTAAAATTGTCGTTGTAATTAAAACTATCATTGCCCGTGTTATAAGGCGGGTCAATGTAAATCAATTTGACTTTGCCATAAATATCCGCACGATTTTTTAAAGTGTGCAAAGCTAATAAATTATTCCCCTTAATTAAAAAATTGGGGGGGGGGGGGTTGTGACGCTTAAAACATTTTTAATGTTTTTATTATTTTCTTTTTGAATCAATTCAAAATTATGCAAAGCCTTTGGTTGAAACAAAACGTCAATTTCCGTTTGGGCTAAAATTTCATTAAAAAACAATTCGTTTTCTTTTTCATCGTCTTTTGTTTGCGCACCTTTTAAAACACAATCTTTAAATGGAAAATTTAAAATGGTGTTTTCATTTTTTTTCAACAATTCTTCATTTTCAAAACTCAAACCAATTTTGTTTTTAAAACGGGTAAAACTTTTATTCAAAACATAACTTTCACAAAAACGCAAAAATTCCCTTTCTTTAAAAACAAGTGCGCCTGCAATGTTTTCAAAAAAACGGGTTTTAAAATCTTTATTGTTTAATAAAAATGTTAATAAATCGGCATCCTTTTCACGCGCACGTTGTTTTAAATGTGTGCCAAATTCGTTTTTTAACAATTCTAATAATTCTTTTTCGTTCATTTTCAATATCCATTTTCAAAAATCCACGGTCAACCTACAAAAATTTTCAAAAAAATTTTGGGTTGACCGTGGAAAAAAATCAACCAAAATTGTCCAACAAAATGTTTTCATCTTCCACGCCCAAATTGTGCAACATTTCAATGGTGGCGCGCGTCATTGGGCCGGGGCCGCACATATAAAATTCACAATCTTCTGGCGCTGGGTGGTCTTTCAAATAATGGTCAAACAACACTTGGTGAATAAAACCCGTGTAGCCTTTCCAATTGTCTTCTGGCAAAGCATCCGACAATGCCAAATGCCACGTAAAATTGGGGTTTTCTTCTGCCAACTGATTGAATTCTTCAATGTAAAACGCTTCACGCAAAGAACGTGCGCCATACCAAAAAGAAATTTTGCGTTTGGTTTTGATGCGCTTTAATTGGTCAAAAATGTGTGAGCGCATTGGCGCCATTCCAGCGCCGCCGCCAACAAACACCATTTCGGCATCGGTTTCTTTGGCAAAAAATTCCCCAAAAGGACCATAAACGGTGATTTTGTCGCCCGGTTTTAAAGAAAAAACATAAGAAGACATTTTGCCCGGCGGGATATCATCGCGCGCTTTGGGCGGCGTTGCCACACGAATATTAAATTTAACAATGCCCTTTTCTTCGGGGTAATTCGCCATAGAATAAGCCCGCACAACGGGTTCGGTAACTTTGGAGACATAGCGCCAAATGTTGAATTTGTCCCACTCTGGGCGGTATTCTTCTTCAATGGCAAAATCTTTGTAAGCCACTTGATGCGGCGGGCATTCCAGTTGCACATAACCGCCCGCACGGAAATTAACTTCTTCGCCTTTGGGCAAGCGCAACACCAATTCTTTAATGTAAGTGGCCACATTGTGATTGGATTCCACCGTGCATTCCCATTTTTTTACACCAAAAACATCTTCGGGCACCACCACTTCCATATTTTGCTTAACAGGCGTTTGGCAAGAAAGCCGCCAACCTGCGCGGGCTTGTTTTTTATTAAAATGCGCTTCTTCCGTTGGCAACATATCGCCACCGCCCGATTTCACAATGCATTTGCATTGCCCGCACGTGCCGCCGCCACCGCAAGCCGAAGACAAAAAAACTTGTTCATTTGCCAAGGTTTGCAAAAGCTTGCCGCCGGCTTCAACTTCTATGCTTTTTTCACCATTTAAAGTGATTTTCACTTTGCCTGTTTGCACCAAAACCGAGCGCGCGCCAATGATGATGATTGCCAAAAGCAACACCACGCCAGTAAACATACCAATGGCGAGCAAAATTTCACCGATATTCATCGCCATCTCCCTTTAAAGTTGAATACCTGAAAACGACATAAACCCAAGCGACATCAGCCCGATGGTAATAAAAGTAATGCCCAAACCACGCAACCCTGCTGGCACATCGGAATATTTGAGTTTTTCACGTATGGCGGCAAGTAAAGCGATTGCCAACGCCCAAGAAGCACCTGAGCCAAAACCATACACCACGCTTTCAGCAAAATTGTAGTTGCGCTCCACCATAAACAAAGCACCTGCCATCACCACGCAATTGACCGTAATTAAAGGCAAGAAAATGCCCAAAGCGTTGTAAAGGCTGGGCATGTATTTGTCCAAAGTCATTTCCAAAATTTGCACAATGGCGGCAATCACGCCGATATAACAAAGCAAACCCAAAAAGGACAAATCCACATCGGGCAAACCTGCCCAAGAAAGTGCGCCTTCTTTCAACAAAAAAGTGTAAATCAAATTGTTGGCAGGCACCGTGATGGCTTGCACAACAATAATGGCGGCGCCCAAACCCAAGGCGGTTTCTACCTTTTTGGAAATGGCAATAAAAGAACACATCCCCAAAAAGAACGAGAGCGCCATATTTTCAATAAATACGGTGCGGATGAATAAACTTAAATAATGTTCCATGGTTTATGTCCTTTAATCTTCTTTAACTTGTGGGGCAAGGCGAAAAGCGGCAGGTTCTGCTTGGTCTTTTTTGGCGGTGCGCAATGCCCAAATGATTAAACCAATCAAAAAGAAAGCAGAAGGCGGCAAAAGCAACAAGCCGTTGGGGATATACCAACCGCCATCATTGACCGTTTGCAAAATGCTGATGCCAAACAACTTGCCAGAACCCAAAAGCTCCCGAATAACGCCCAAAGTTAACAACATTGCGCTGTAACCCAAACCATTGCCAATGCCATCCAAAAAGGAAATGCCGGGCGGGTTTTGCATGGCAAAAGCTTCTGCCCTGCCCATCACAATGCAGTTGGTGATAATTAAGCCGACAAAAACGGAAAGTTGTTTTGCCAAACTATACGCATAAGCTTGCAAAACTTGGTCGACCACAATCACCAAGGAGGCAATAATCACCATTTGCACAATCATACGAATGGAGGCGGGAATTTGGTTTCTAATCATTGCAATGAATAAATTAGAAAAAGCGGTAACCAGCGTGAGCGAAATTGCCATCACCAGCGCGGTTTTTAAGTTGGAAGTCACCGCCAAGGCGGAGCAAATGCCCAAAATTTGCAAGGCAATGGGGTTGTTTTCAAAAATGGGACCAAAAAGCGCTTCTTTGGCGGAAATTGTTTTTGCCATTTTTTAAGCCTCCCCTTTGCGCAGTTGTTGCAAATAAGCACCAAAACCTTGTTCGCCTAACCAAAAATTAACCAAATTATTCACGCCGCGGCTGGTTAAAGATGCCCCCGCCAAACCATCCACTTTGTGGGCGGCATCGGGGTCAGAATCTTTGACATTGCCTTTGATAACGTGAATGTTGAGTTGCTCGCCTTGGAACAATTCTTTGCCAATCCATTTGGCTTTCCATTTGGGGTTATCCACTTCGCCGCCTAAACCGGGGGTTTCCCCATGTTGGTAAAAACCCAAACCGACCACGGTGTTTAAATCTTCTTTAATCGCCAAAAAGCCGTATAAAGTAGACCAAAGCCCGTAACCGCGCACGGGCAAAATCAAACTTTGAATGGTGCCGTTTTCATCTTTTGCCCAATACACCACGCTTTTGTTTTCACGCCGTTTGATGTTGGCAATGTCTTCATTAGCCGACAACGCCACCGATTGCGCAGAATCGGATGCCAACAACAAGGGATTGATATTGTTCGGGTCTTCATTTTCCAAATACAAACCCGATTTTAAATCCACCACTTTGGCTTCAATTTGGCTATTAAAAATGCGTTTGATTTCATCGGCATTGGCATTGCCTTGCGGCAACAACTGCGCAATTTGCAAAATGCTTTTTTGCATATCAATTTGGCGGTTTTCCTTTTGAACAGGTTTTAAACCCACTGCCGCACCCGCAACAAAAACGGCAGAAACCAAACTGACAATTAAGGCTACCGATAATGTTTTGGCAACCGATTCTTTTTCAGTGCTCATCGCGTGCCATCCTCCGTTTGATATTGGATTGCATAACAAAATAATCAATTAACGGTGCGCACAAATTGCCCAGCAAAATGGCCAGCATCATTCCTTCGGGAAAAGCGGGGTTGACGACGCGAATCAACACCACCATCGCACCAATTAAAAAACCGTAAATCCATTTGCCAGTAGAAGTCATTGCGGCAGAAACGGGGTCGGTGGTCATAAAAAATAACCCAAAAGCAAAACCACCCAACACAAAATGCCAATACCACGGAACGGCAAACATTGGGTTGGTGGCTGAACCAATCCAGTTGAACAAAGAACTAATGGCAAGCATTCCCAAAAACACCGCCAACACCGTGCGCCAAGCGGCAATGCCAGAGAGCAACAACAAAACACCGCCCAGCATAATTGCCAAGGTGCTGGTTTCCCCCATAGAACCCGGAACAAAACCAACAAAAGCATTCATCCACGAAATGCCGGCGTTTTCAATTGCCGCCACACCGCCCGATGCCGCCAAAGCCA
>JBNMHE010000080.1:0-8365 GCA_050872585.1 Rhodocyclales bacterium
CCTCTTGATTCTGTTGCCGTTCTCATTGTTGTTCTTGGGGGCGGCAGATGATTCAAATTCGCCCTTATGCCGCCTGCGATTCTGCTTTGTGGAATGCCTTTATCGCAAAATCCAAAAACGGCACGTTTTTATTCAACCGTGCTTTTATGGATTACCACGCCCATCGTTTTATTGACCATTCTCTTTTGTTTTTTGAAAAAAACAATTTAATTGCGGTTTTGCCTTTAACCCAACACCAGCAAACTTTAATTTCCCACGGCGGGCTAACTTATGGCGGTTTGGTTGTTTCTTACAAAATCGGCCAAAAAAAGGTTTTGGAATGTTTTGAAGCCTTGGGCGATTATTTAAAAAATAACCATTTTGAACGTTTGGTTTACAAAAAAATCCCTTTTATTTACACCAGCCAACCTTGTGATGAAGACCTTTATGCCTTGTGGAAAATGGGCGCAAATGTAATGAAAAAAGAAGCCTCTTCTGCCATTTATTTGCAAGAACGCTTGCCTTTTTCTGAACTAAGAAGAAGAAGAAGAAGAAGAAGCGAAAATTTAGGTGTTTTAATGGCAAAAAGTGATGATTTTGTTGCATTTCACGGCATTTTAAGCGAAGTTTTAAAAAAACACCAAGCCAAACCCGTGCATTCGCCAGAAGAAATGATGTTGTTGAAATCACGTTTTCCAGAAAATATTGAATTGTTTGTGGCACTTGAAAATCAACAAATGATTGCGGGGACGTTGTTGTTTATTTATCCGCAACTTATTCACACGCAATATTTGGCAGCCAATGATTCCGCCAGAAAAAACGGCGCTTTGGATTTTTTGCTTTGTTCTTTAATTGAACATTATCAAAATCAAAAAATTTATTTTGATTTTGGCATTTCCACCGAAAACAATGGCCAATTTTTAAATGAAGGTTTAATTCACCACAAAGAAGGTTTTGGCGCCCACACCGTGGCTTATGAAACGTGGGAATGGTTGATTTGAAAAAAAATCCACGGTCAACCGAAGATTTTTTTGAAAAAAAATATTGGTTGACCGTGGAAAAATAGTTTTTAATAAAAAAGGTAGCCAAAATTAGCGTTTGGATAATTTAATCATGGGCTGAAAATTGCCTTTTTCAAGAAGTTTCTTCGTGATCATAATATAAAACATAATCATCAAAGATTATGACTTTAAAATTTTTTGACTCATCAAAATACCTTTTATTTTCTAAAAAAATTGGTGGGCGCAGCAGGACTTGAACCCGCAACCAACGGATTATGAGTCCGCTGCTCTAACCGATTGAGCTATGCGCCCTTTTTGTTTTAGTTTTTATTATGGTCTAAAAAACTACGCAATTTATCTGAGCGCGAAGGATGCCGCAACTTGCGCAATGCCTTGGCTTCAATTTGGCGAATGCGTTCACGAGTCACATCAAATTGTTTGCCTACTTCTTCCAAAGTGTGGTCGGAACTCATTTCAATGCCAAAACGCATGCGCAAAACCTTGGCTTCACGCGGCGTTAAAGAATCCAAAATTTCTTTGGTTACACCGCGCAAATTAGAAAACATTGCCGCTTCTGATGGTTCCAAAGTGCTTTGGTCTTCCAAAAAATCGCCCAAATGCGAATCTTCATCATCGCCAACAGGCGCTTCCATAGAAACCGGCTCTTTGGCAATTTTTAAAATTTTGCGGATTTTTTCTTCTGGCATTTCCATGCGTTTTGCCAACGTTGCCGCATCGGGTTCAGTGCCTGTTTCTTGCAAAATTTGGCGGGAGATGCGATTCATTTTGTTGATGGTTTCAATCATATGCACGGGAATGCGAATGGTGCGCGCTTGGTCGGCAATAGAGCGCGTAATGGCTTGGCGAATCCACCACGTGGCATAAGTTGAAAACTTGTAGCCGCGGCGGTATTCAAATTTATCCACCGCTTTCATCAAACCGATATTGCCTTCTTGAATCAAATCCAAAAACTGCAAACCGCGGTTGGTGTATTTTTTGGCAATGGAAATCACCAAACGCAAATTGGCAGCCGTCATTTCGTGTTTGGCTTTGCGTGCTCTGAATTCTCCCATTGTCATTTGCCCGCAAATTTCTTTTAATTCCGAAATGCTGATTTTGGCTTTTTCTTCCAAAGCCAACAACTTTTTTTGTTCTTCCAAAATATTCGGCGCTTTTCTTGCCAAAATTTCATGGAATGGTTTTTTTGTGCTGTTTAATTCATTTTGCACCCAATTTAAATCAGTGAAAAAAGGCACAAATTGATTAAAAAACAATTCGCTTGGCATTTTCACGGTATCCATACAAGTTTCGCGAATGCTTTTTTCACACAAACGGATTTGCTCTTTGACATTGCGCATTTCTTCACACAAGCGCTCCGTCATTTTGGATGTGAAACGAATGCCCATTAAAATATCGCGGATTTGGGCTTGCAAATTCAGGTATTTGGTGCTTTTGGAACCTTCTTTTTCATTTTTCAAAGCCAACAACATTTTGGTATAAATGGTTTTGATTTCCTTAAATCGCAACAAAGCCAAACGTTTTAATTCCTCGGTATCGGCTTCATTTTTTGCCGAAACCGATTCAGATGACTCTTCTTCAAAATCTTCTTCATCATCCAAAACATCATCCGAGACTTCTTCAATTTTTTCCAAGGCATCCAATTCTACCAAGCCATCGACCATATCGCCAATAGCCAATTCCTCTTTTTGAATGCGTTCAGCCAAAGACAAAATTTCTTCAATGGTGGAAGGACAAGCCGCAATAGCCCGCACCATGGCCTTTAAGCCCTCTTCAATGCGCTTGGCAATTTCTTGTTCGGCTTCACGCGTTAAAAGACCGACTGTTCCCATTTCGCGCATATACATACGCACCGGGTCGGTGGTGCGACCGCCAAATTCAGAATCTGCCGACAAAGTTTGTGCCACTTCTTCCACTTCTTCATCATCGGAAGAAGCCACTGCCACATCGTTCATCAACAATTCTTCGGCACTGGGCGCCACATCGCACACGCGAATATTCAAATCCGATAAAGTGCTGACGATATTGTCCAAACTATCGGCATTGCTCATCTCGTCCGGCAAATAATCGTTAATTTCGGAATAGGTTAAATAACCGCGGTCTTTTCCCAATTTAATCAAGGCTTTCACATGCGTGTGACGCATTTCCAAAAGTGCATTTTGCTCTTCCACTTTTGCTGCTTTGGCCGCCTTTTTACTGACTTTGTTGTCGGGCTTTTCCGTTTTAAGCGTTTTTTTGGAAACTTTTTGTGTTTTTTCTGGCATTTTTTCCACGGTCAACGCCGATTTTTTTTCATTTTTGGGCGTTGTTTTCACTGCTTTTGAAGCGGTTTTTGGTGCCGATTTTGTTGAATCAACTTTTGTTTTTGTTGTTGAAAACGCTTTTTCATCTTTTTTGGATGTTTTGGTTTTGGCCGTTTTTGATGATGTTGCCGCTTTGTTTTTTGCGTTTTCTTTTGCTTTGGCAGCTTGTTCTTTTGCCGATAGCGCCGATTTTGCTTTGGTGCTTGGCGTTTTTTTGGCTTTTGCTTTGGGCAAAACAACTTGTTCTTCTTTGTTTTCTTGGATGGTTTTGACAACAACAGGCGTTTGGGACACGGCTTTGGCAACTTTTGAAGCTTTTACAGTTTTTACACTTTTTGTAATGGGCGTTGCACTTTTTGCATTTTTAACTTTTGTTGTGGTGGCTGCTTTTGTGCGTTTTGCTTGCGTTGTTTTTGGCGCATCAAAAGAGAGCGTTTCTTTTTTTTCAAGCACTTCTTTTTTGGATTTTAAAGAAGAAGTTTTGGCGCTTTTGGTGCTTTTTGCGCCTTTGATGCTTTTGGATTGGGTTGCCATTGCTTTACGAAAACAATAAAAATTGCGGATTATACGACAAATAAAAAACAAAAATCAAGGCGTTTTGTAGCGGTTGTATCCCCAAAGATATTGCTTAGGACATGTTTTAATCAAACGTTCCAAATCGCCATTTAACAACTGCGCCCGTTGTTCAACATTGCCCGCAAATGGCGTTTGCGGTGCATAAAAGCATAGTTTAAAACCAGCCGATTGGGGTAAACGTTCTGCCACGGCATAAACCACGCTTGCTTTGGATTGTGAAAGTTTGGCTGCCAAAGTCATCGTATAAGCCGGTTGATTAAAAAAATTCACCCAAACACCTTCGCCCGCCTTGGGCGTTTGGTCGGGCAAAATGCCAATGGCTTCGCCCTTTTTTAACGCTTTTAAGAGTTTTTTCACTCCGCTTAAATCTGCTGGCGCCAAATGCAGTTTTTCGCGGCTTCTGCCCTGCAAAACAAGGGATTCTAGCGTTTTATTTTTGGGTGCGCGATAAAGCACCGTGATATTGCGCCTTGCGGCATACCATTGCGCAGTTAGTTCAAAAGCGCCCAAATGCGGCGTAATAAACAAAATGCCGTTGGGGTTTTCTTCGGCTTTTTTTAAAATTTCTTCATTTTGCAGTGCCACAATCATTTTTTGTGTTTTTTGCAAATCTTTTTGCCAAATTTTGGCAACTTCTAACATTTGTTTGCCGGTCTCGCGCGCCACTTCAAAGCGCAAATCGGCTGAAAACCCTGCAATTTTCAAATTTTCCAACAAATGTTGCCGATAGGTTCGCGACAAAAAATAAACAAATAAACCCAAGCCCGCACCGACAAAGTGCAGAACAGATAAAGGCAAGTGACTTAAAAAGGCAAAAAGAATTTTCATAAAGGCTTGCAATTTTAAACGAAAAGCATAAACTTGCGCCCCAGCCGAGTTAACAAGACAACTTGCGGGGCTCAAAATACCGCTAAAGCGTCATCCGCTCATAGCCCAAAGCAGATAACGCATTTTGAAACGGGCTAAAAAGGAAGATAAAAAATGAGCGAATTTTTCTTTACATCCGAATCGGTTTCCGAAGGTCATCCCGATAAAGTTGCCGACCAAATCTCTGATTCCGTTTTGGATGCCATTTTAAAAGAAGACCCCACCGCGCGCGTTGCCGCTGAAACTTTATGCAATACTGGTTTGGTGGTGTTGGCTGGCGAAGTAACCACCACGGCGCACGTGGATTATATTCAAGTGGCAAGAGATACCATTAAAAAAATCGGTTACGACAATTCCGATTACGGCATTGATTACAAAGGCTGTGCCGTTTTGGTGGCTTATGACCAACAAAGCCCGGATATTGCCCAAGGCGTGAATAACGCTTTTGATGACAATTTAGACCAAGGCGCCGGCGACCAAGGTTTGATGTTTGGCTATGCGGTTGATGAAACGCCTACTTTTATGCCGCTACCCATTTATTTGGCGCACCGTTTAACCGAGCGCCAAGCGCTTTTGCGCAAAGACGGACGCTTGCCCTGGTTGCGCCCGGATGCCAAATCGCAAGTTACCTTGCGTTATGAAAACGGTGTGGCGCAAAACATTGATACGGTGGTTTTATCCACGCAACACGATTCGGATATTAGCCTTGAATCTTTGCGTGAAGCGGTGATTGAAGACATCATCAAACCGGTTTTGCCCAAAGAATTGGTGAAAAAAGAAATTAAATTTTTGGTGAATCCCACGGGGCGTTTTGTGGTGGGCGGCCCGCAAGGCGATTGCGGTTTAACGGGCAGAAAAATTATTGTGGATACTTATGGCGGTGCGGCGCCGCACGGCGGCGGTGCATTTTCGGGCAAAGATCCCTCCAAGGTTGACCGCTCTGCTGCTTATGCTGGGCGTTATGTTGCCAAAAACATTGTGGCAGCGGGTTTGGCAAAACGTTGCTTGGTGCAAATTTCTTATGCCATTGGTGTGGCAGAACCGACTTCTGTGATGGTGGATACTTTTGGCACGGGCAAAATTGCGGATGAAAAACTGGTTGCGTTGATTAAAACGCATTTTGATTTGCGTCCGAAGGGCATTATTAAAATGCTGAATCTGTTGCGCCCGATTTACCAAAAAACCGCATCTTACGGGCATTTTGGCAGAGATGAACCAGAATTTACTTGGGAAAATTTAGACAAAGTGCCTCTGCTTAAAGAAGCGCTGTGAGATTAAAAAAAATCCACGGTCAACGCCAAAAAATTTTGAAAAAAATTTTGCGTTCACCGTGGATTTTTTTATTTTCTTTTTTTATTCCTTGGGATTCAGCGCTTTTTGTAAGGAATCGGCAAACAAGTTGGCAGACAAAACCAGCAACAACATCCAGAAAAAAACGCTGCTTAAAATCCACCAAACAACAGGCTCACGGCTTAATTCCAAACGGGCATTGTTAATGAGTGTGCCAAAACTCACCATAGAAGGATCAACGCCAATGCCCACATAAGACAAAACGGCTTCGGACAACACCAAAGCAGAAAAATCCATAGCCACATTGATAATCATCAAATGCGTTAAATTGGGCACAATGTGCGAAAAAATAAGCACAAAATGCCCAACGCCAAAGGCTTTTGCCGCCGCAACATATTCCATTTCACGCAATTTCAAGGTTTCTGCGCGAATCAAACGGCAAAGCGTTGTCCAATTGGTGATTCCCAAAATGGCGCACAAGGTTAACAAGCGCATATCGGAGCGCTCCAATGCGCTTAAAAACAAATGCGCATGCGAATCCATCCACACATCCATCATCAAAATAAACGCGGCTATCAACAAAACAGATGGAATGGAATTTAAAACGGTGTAAATATATTGAATTAAATCATCAATCCATCCACCAAAATAACCCGATAAAACACCCAAAATTAAAGATAAAGGTAACAAAATAAATGTGGTTAAAGTGCCAATTAAAATTGCCACACGAATACTTTTGAGAATTTGATAAAAAACATCTTGCCCGGCTTTGTCCGTTCCCAATGGATGATAAGAATAAGAAAAAGCTATGAAAACAAAAGAAAATAAAAACAATAAAGAAAAAGTAATCCAAAATGCTTGACTTTGAATATTGAATAATTTTTTTTGAAAAACATAAAATAATAAAATTAAAAATAATGCGCTGAAAAAATAAAAAAATCCTTTTTGTAAAATATCTTTTCTTTGGTTGTTTTCATTTTCCAAATGCGCACCACCAAATTTTAAACGCGGTTGAATGCGTTTTGAATCCACGGTTTCATAAGTAAAAAGGCGCGTTGCAAATGGTGCAGAATAAGTTTTTTCTACATTGTTTTTTAAATGTGGGAATAAATAATCCAATAATGAAATGACTTCAATAGAATAAACTTGCGGCGTATTTTTTAACAACGGACGAAAATGAATGGAATCCAATGCAGCAATACCCATAAAAAAAATTAAAATGGTCATGCTGGAAACAAAAACATTGTTTTTTTTGAGTTTTTGAAAAATAAAATGTTTTTTATTTTGAAGGAATAAAAATAATCCCAAAAAGATTAAAATAAAAAACAAAATATCGGAATAAAGAAAAACCAATTTCATTTAAGTGGCAAAACGAATGCGTGGGTCAAAAAAAACATAAGCCATATCGGTGAGCATTAAACCCACAATATACAAAACCGAGCCAATAAAAACCATGGCGCGCACAATGGCAAAATCCTGCGCGTTGATGGCATCAATGGTAAAACTGCCCAAACCCGGAATGCCAAAAAAAGATTCCATTAACAAGGAACCCATAAAAAGCGAAGGAATCAGCACAACAACGCCCGTTAAAATGGGAATGAGCGCGTTTTTGAGAATATGTTTAAAAAAAATAACATTTTCAGGCAAACCCTTGGCGCGCGCGGTGATAACATAATCTTTCACCACTTCTTCCAAAAATAGCGTGCGATACCAACGCGCAGATGAGCCCAAACCAGCCAAAGTGCCGATGAAAATCGGCAAAATCACAAAGCGCCACGCTTCCAAACCCTCTGCAAAGCCAGAAATCGGCACCCAACGAAAAACGCGCGCAAACAAAAACTGCCCGCCGATAATATAAAAAAGAGAAGAAATGGACATCAACACCACGCAAATCACAACACCCCAAAAATCAATTTGGGTGGCGCGGAAAAATGCCAAAAACAACGCGCTGACAATGGCGGCAATGAAACCCAATAAAAAAGTTGGCAAGGCGATTGCCAAGGAAGGCAACATTCTTTTTTTGATTTCAAAAGCAATAGACCTGCCGTCTTCTGAAAAACCCAAATCGCCCAAAAACATTTTGGCGGATTTTTGAAAAAAAATCGTTTGCGTGATTTTTTCAACGCCCGATTTATTTTCATTGAAAAATAAAGGTTGATCGTAACCTCGTTGTTTTTTCCATTGTGCAATGTCATTGGGCGTAACGTATTTCACGCCCAACTGCAAACGCGCCATATCGTCTGGCGTATTGACCAAAAAAAAGAGTGAAAAAGTCAAAATATTCACACCGATTAAAATCGGAAAAGCGTATAAAAATCGGCGCAACAAATA
>JBNMHE010000081.1:0-8267 GCA_050872585.1 Rhodocyclales bacterium
TCGGGCGTTTCTTGCGCGCCAATAAAATCAGAAAGCGCCGTGTTAAAACGTCCTTTGGGTTGCTTGTGTTGCTGGCGCAGTCCCAAAATGGTGCAAAGCGTTTGGCGGCGTTGGTTGTTTTGGAAAAAAACAATATCATCGCCTTGGCGCTGGGCAGGATAAATTCCCAAAACCGCGCGGGCGCTAAGCCATTTTTCTTCTACCAGTTGGGATAACATTTTTTGGGCATCAAAAAACAATTCTTTTGCCACTTTGCCTTTTTGTGGGTGATTAAAAATTTGCGGGTATTTTCCAGCAATATCCCAAGAAGCAAAAAAGGGCGACCAATCAATGAAATCACAAAGCGTTTTCAAATCAAAATCAATAATTTGGCGCCCCAAAAAATTCGGCGTGGTGGGCACAAAATCGCCAAAAGCTTGGTGGTTTTGGCGCGCTTCTTCAAGGGGAATTAAGGTGGCGCTTTTTTTCTGGGCATAATCGCGCGCGGTTTGTTGTTGCATTTTTTTGTTTTCCGCTTTAAACAAAGCGGCGTGCGTTTGTGAAAGCAGTTGCGTGGCAACGCCTACCGATTGCGAAGCATCGCGCACATAAACCACGCACCCTTCGGGGTTGGCTGGCGCAATTTTAATTGCCGTGTGTGCGCGCGATGTGGTCGCTCCGCCAATTAAAAGCGGTTGCGGCATTTTAAGCCGCGCCATTTCACTTGCCACAAAAACCATTTCTTCTAATGATGGCGTGATTAAACCCGACAAACCGATGATATCCACTTGGTGTTTTTGGGCTTCATCCAAAATGGTTTCGCACGGCACCATCACGCCCAAGTCAATCACTTCATAACCATTGCAACCCAACACCACGCCCACAATGTTTTTGCCAATATCATGCACATCGCCTTTGACGGTTGCCAGCAAAATTTTGCCTTTGGATTGCGCTTTTTCTTTGTCCGCTTCAATAAACGGCAACAAATGCGCCACGGCTTCTTTCATCACGCGGGCGGATTTGACCACTTGCGGCAAAAACATTTTGCCTTGCCCAAACAATTCGCCAACGGTGTTCATTCCCGCCATCAATGGCCCTTCTATCACATTTAAGGGCGGTAAATTTTTGTTGAAAAATTGCAAGCGGCATTCTTCGGTATCCATTTGAATAAAATCGGTAATGCCTTTGACCAAGGCGTAAGAAATGCGCTCTTCTACCGACAAAGTGCGCCAAGACAAATCCGCTTGTTGGGTTTTGGAATGTTGGGAATCGCCTTTTAAATTTTGCGCCAATTCCAATAAAGCATCGGCGGCTTCTTGATTTTTATCCAAAACCGCATTTTCCACGGTCAACTTTAAATTTTTTTCTAAATCATCATAAATGCCGAGCATTCCAGCATTGACAATGCCCATGGTTAAGCCGTTTTCAATGGCATATTTGAGAAAAACCGTGTGAATGGCTTCGCGCATCAAATTGTTGCCGCGAAAACTAAACGAAACATTGGAAATGCCGCCTGACACCCACGCGTGCGGCAAGTTTTGTTTAATCCACGCCACCGCTTCAATAAAATCCACCGCATAATGATTGTGTTCAGCCAAACCGGTGGCAATGGCAAAAACATTGGGGTCAAAAATAATGTCTTCGGCTGGAAAACCATTTTTTGTTAAAAGTTGGTAAGCGCGCGCGCAAATTTCTTTTTTGCGCTCAAAACTATCGGCTTGCCCTTTTTCATCAAATGCCATCACAACGGCTGCCGCGCCGTATTTTTGGCAAATGCGGGCGTGGTGCAAAAATTTTTCTTCGCCTTCTTTTAAGGAAATGGAATTGACAATGCCTTTGCCTTGCAAGCATTTTAAGCCGACTTCCAACACTTGCCAGTTGGAAGAATCAATCATCACGGGCACGCGCGCAATGTCGGGTTCAGATGCAATTAAATTTAAAAAATGCCGCATAGCGTAAGGCGCATCCAACATGGCTTCATCCATATTGATGTCAATAATTTGCGCGCCGTTTTCAACTTGCTGGCGCGCAACGCTAATGGCATCCACATAGCGCTCTTCAATAATCATTTTGGCAAAGGCTTTGGAGCCGGTAACGTTCGTGCGCTCGCCCACATTCACAAAAAGCGATTTTTCATTCACGTTAAAGGCTTCCAAACCCGACAAACGCAATTCTGGCTTGATTGTGGGAATGGCGCGCGGTGTTTTGTTTTTAACCGCTTGACGAATGGCCAAAATATGTTCAGGCGTGGTGCCGCAACAACCGCCCAAAATGTTGACAATGCCGCTTTGCGCCCATTCTTGTAAATCGTTTGCCAACATTTCAGGCGTTTCATCGTAACCGCCAAAGGCATTGGGCAAACCAGCATTGGGATGCGCCGATACAAAACAATCGCAAATTTGGGCAATTTGGGCAATATGCGCGCGCATTTCTTTGGCGCCCAAGGCGCAATTAAAACCAAAAGAAAGCGGTTTGGAATGCCTTAAAGAATTCCAAAAAGCTTGGGCAGTTTGGCCAGATAAAGTTCTGCCCGAAGCATCGGTGATGGTGCCGGATATCATAATCGGCAAGCGCGCTTGCAAACGCAAAAAAACATTTTCTATGGCAACAACGGCGGCTTTGGCGTTTAACGTATCAAAAACGGTTTCAATGAGCAAAATATCCGCGCCGCCTTGGATTAAATTTTCAGCAGATTCTTCATAAGCGGCAAGCAATTCATCAAATGTAATATTGCGAAAAGCCGGGTCGTTCATATCGGGCGAAATAGAAAGCGTTTTGCCCGTTGGCCCCAAAACGCCCGCCACAAAGCGCGGTTTTTCGGGCGTTTGTTGGTTAAATTCATCGCACAATTGGCGGGCAATTTTGGCGCCCGTGAAATTCAATTCGGCAACCCATTCTTCCAAATGGTAATCCGCTTGGGAAAAACGATTGGCGTTAAAGGTGCAGGTTTCAATAATATCCGCGCCCGCTTCTAAATAAGCGCGATGAATATCGGCAATAATTTGCGGTTGGGTTAAAAGCAACAAATCATTGTTGCCTTTTAAGTCGCTTTTGTGTTGGATAAAACGCTTGCCGCGGTAATCTTCTTCTTGCAAATGGTGGCGCTGAATCATCGTGCCCATGGCGCCATCCAAAATCAAAATGCGTTTTTGCAAAAGTTCTTTTAAAAGTGCGGTTTGGTCTGTTTGCATTTTTTTTAAATATCAGTTGATTTGAAAAAATTTGAAAATTTTTTTAAGTTGACCGTGGATTTTTTTAAAATTTAAAAAACAAAACGCTTGAAAAAATTTTAAGGTGTTGCGCGCACGCCAACTTTGGTTTCGGCTTGGCGAATCAAAGCGCCATCTTTAAATTCACACAAAGTGCCCGCGGGAATTTCATTCCAAATTTCATCATCGGTTAAAGGAAGCGTTGCCACAATTGCCACGCGGTCGGTATCACTGGTCACTTTTTGAAAATCCACGCTTAAATCTTGGTCTTTTAAATGCGCCGTTTGAAAAGGCGCTTGCCGCACAATGTAAGAAAGGCGCGTTGATGCGTGCGCAAAAAGCGAATCGCCTTGCGAGAGCAAAAAATTGCACTCGCCAAACTCGGCAATTTCCAAAGTGATTTGGCAAATGCTTTCAAAAAGTGCTTCTTCACTTGGCACCTTGTGAAAACGCGCGCGCAAGGTTTGCAAAATCAAACAAAATGCGCGCTCAGAATCGGTTTTGCCAACGGGCAAAACACTGCCATTGAAAGTTGGATAAAAATTTTTCAAATCGCCATTGTGCGCAAAAATCCAATAACGCCCCCACAATTCGCGACAAAAAGGATGCGTATTTTCCAAACCAACCGCGCCTTTGGTGGCTTTGCGAATATGCGCGATGACGTTGGTTGAATGAATGGGATAAGCCTTCACCCATTCTGCCAAAGGCGATTGGGCGCTGGGCGTGGGGTCCAAAAAAAGCCTTGCGCCTTGTCCTTCAAAAAAGGCGATGCCCCAGCCATCGGCGTGAACATTGGTTGCGCCGCCGCGCTCACGAAAGCCGGTAAAAGAAAAGCAAATGTCGGTTGGCACATTGCAATTCATTCCTAAAAGTTCGCACATGGTGGTTTTGGTAAATGTTGTTGGGCTTGTCAATATAACTTAAAAAAAGCCGCCTTGTTTGCAAATACGCGGATTTTGATGAAAACCAATTTTCCACGGTCAACATAAAATTTTTTTCAAAAATTATTTTTCAAAAAAATAAAACGTTGACCGTGGAAAAATTTAAATTTTTTAATTTTGGAATTCAATTAAATTAATTAAATCAATTTAATTTAATCAATTAAAAAAACCTTCATCGCGGTATTGTTGGAGTTTGTAGCGCAAAGTGCGCTCGGCAATGCCCAATTTTTCAACCGCCAATTTGCGCGAGCCGCCCACTTCTTTTAAAACCTTCAAAATGTGTTCGCGCTCCAAATCCTTCACCGTTTTGGCAGAATCGGCAGTTTGGGCAGAATCAGGTAATTCGGTGGATTTTGCAGAATCGGCAAATGCAGGCATTTTTGCCAAATGCAAGGCGGCAGGCGCAATTTCCGTGCCGCTAGACAAAATAATGGCGCGCTGCACAGCGTTTTCTAATTCGCGCACATTGCCATACCAAGGATAGCGTTTTAACAAGTTTTCGGCTTCGGCTGAAAAATGCAGGTTGTTTTTTTGAAAGCGGGCGCCGTGATGAATCAAAAAATGCCGTGCCAGCGGGAGAATATCTTCTGGTCGGTCTTTTAAGGACGGAATTTCCACCGGAAAAACGTTTAATCGGTAATACAAATCTTCTCTAAAAGTGCCGTTTTTAACCGCTTCCAACATATTGCGGTTGGATGTGGCAATCACGCGAATATCCAGCGCGATGGTTTTTTTGCCGCCCACGCGCTCAATTTCGCGCTCTTGCAAAACGCGCAAAAATTTTGCCTGCAACGGCAAAGGCATTTCGGTGACTTCATCCAACAAAAGTGTGCCGTTTTGCGCTTGTTCAAACTTGCCCGCTTGTGCGTTGTAAGCGCCTGTGAAAGCGCCTTTTTCGTAACCAAAAAGCGTAGCTTCCAACAAACTCTCTGGAATGGCAGCGCAGTTAATCGCCACAAATGGCGCAGAGTGGCGCTTGGAGTGTTGGTGAATAAAACGCGCCACCACTTCTTTGCCGGTGCCCGATTCGCCTGTGAGCAAAACGGTTGCATTCGTTTGCGCCACTTGTTTGGCAAGGGCGAACATTTCTTGTGTTTTGGAATCCACCGCCACAACGCCGTTTTCTGAGTCCGATTCGTTTAATTCATAGCGTTGGATGATTTTCAAAAGCGTATCAGGTTCAAAGGGTTTTAATAAAAAATCGCAAGCGCCCAGCCGCATCGCATCAACGGCTTTTTCTACTTCGGCATAAGCGGTCATTAAAACCACGGGCAAATAAGGTAATTTTTGGCGAATGTTTTTCAAAAGCGCAATGCCATCCATCGGCATCATACGCACATCGCTTATCACAATAGAAAACGCCGTTTTTTCTAATGCTTTTAATGCCGATTCGCCGCCGTCAACTGCCACTACCGCGCGCTTGGCTAATTCCAAAGTGTCGGCAATGGCTTCGCGCAAGCTGGCATCGTCTTCAACAACCAAAATGGGAAGATGTTCGCTCATAGTTTTTCAAAAAAAAAATCGGTTGACCGTGGATTTTTGCGTTTTTTACGCTTCCCACGTTTTGAAAATTTGCGTGGCGGTGGCGATGGTTTTTTCAATATCTGCCATCGTATGGGAAGAAGATAAAAATCCCGCTTCAAAAGGCGAGGGCGCAAGGTATTCGCCTGCTTCAAGCATTTTGTGGAAAAATTGTTTGAAGTTTTTGGTGTTCATTGCGCTGGCATCGTCCAAATTTTGTGGTGGTTGGTCGGCAAAATAAATGCCAAACATTGCGCCCACATTTTGGGCGCAAAAGGCAATGCCGTTTTTTTGCGCCGCTTGGGTTAAGCCATCGCACAAGATTTTTGTTTTTTGCGTGATTTGCGGATAAAAATCCGCTTCTTCGGTTAATTTTAACGTTGCCAAACCTGCCGCAACCGACAAAGGATTGCCCGACAATGTTCCCGCTTGATAAACCGAGCCCAACGGCGCCAAATGTTCCATAATTTCACGTTTGCCACCAAAAGCGGCAAGCGGCATTCCGCCGCCAATCACTTTGCCAAACGTGCTTAAATCCGCTTCAATGTTGTATAAACCTTGGGCGCTTGCGTAATCCACGCGAAAACCCGTCATCACTTCGTCAATAATCAGCAAAGCACCGCATTGTGTGCAAAGTTCGCGGATTTTTTCCAAAAAGCCTGCCGCAGGAGCGACCAAATTCATATTGCCTGCCACTGGTTCAACAATCACCGCGGCAATTTTGTCGCCATCTTTTTGAAAGGTGCGCGCTAATGTGTGTGTATCGTTATAAGGCAACACAATGGTGTGTTTGGCAAAATCTGCTGGCACGCCCGCAGATGATGGATTGCCAAAAGTAAGCAAACCCGAACCCGCTTTGACCAACAAAGAATCCGCATGGCCGTGGTAACAACCTTCAAACTTCACCAAGGCATCGCGCTTGGTAAAACCGCGTGCCAAGCGGATGGCGCTCATTGTGGCTTCGGTGCCGGATGAGACCAAACGCAACATTTCCAAATTCGGCACGCGGCGACTTAAAAATTCAGCCAACTGCGTTTCCGCATCCGTTGGTGCGCCAAAACTCAAACCATTTTTCAGCGCTTTTTCCACAGCCGCAATAACTTGTGGATGTGCGTGACCGCCAATCAAAGGTCCCCAAGACAAAACATAATCGGTGTAGCGTTTGCCTTCCACATCCCACAAATAAGCGCCTTGACCTTTGGCGATAAAAGGCGGCGTGCCGCCCACATTGGCAAAAGCACGCACGGGAGAATTAACTCCGCCCGGAATGTGGCGTTGTGCGGTTTGGAATAATTCAGTGTTTGTTGTCATTTGTTGCAACCTTTGCACGAAAAAGGGATTGAATAGCATTCACGCTTATTTTGGGCGAATCCAAAAGCGCGTGGGAGATGGCAATGAAGTCTACGCCACTTTTCAAAACTTGGGCGGCGTTTTCTGGCGTAATACCGCCGATGGCGCAAACAGGAATGTTGAGCGCCATTTTGGCTAAGGCAATTTTGGATAAGGCAACTTGCGGCGCTTGGGGTTTGGTTGATGAGGGAAAAACCGCGCCAAACGCCACATAATCCGCGCCTAATTTTTCGGCAATTTGGGCGTTTTTCAAACTGCTGTAACACGATGCGCCCAATATTTTGTTTTTGCCTAATAATTGCCGCGCCAAAAAAAGCGAGCCATCGTTTTTGCCCAAATGCACGCCATCGGCATTGGCTTTTAAGGTTAAAAGAAGATTGTCGTTGATGATTAACAAAGAATGGTATTGATGAGCCAAACGGCACAATGTTTTGGCACGTTGAAAACATTGGGAAAAATCATGTGTTTTGTCGCGGTATTGCAACAAAACAACGCCTTGTTCAAAAAGCGATTCTGCCCACTTAAAAAGATCGGCATCTTGTTTAAATTCCGGGCTAATGGCATACAAACCATGCAGTTTCATTGCATGCTCCACAATTTTGTGCGATTGGGTGTTTTTTGATTTTTACCGGTTTGAAAGGCGTTTTTTAATGTTGAAAAAGTATAAGCAAGCGCCGAATCAATAGCGTTTAAAATGGGCATTTGGTGTGCCAAATTGCAAGCAATGGCCGATGACAATGTGCAACCGGAACCATGAAAGGAATTTTTTAAACGCGGAAAAACCCATTTTTTGCATGTTTGTTGGTGATAAAAATGGTGAATCACTGCTTTGGTTTTGTCTTCGGTGCCGGTGACCAAAAGATAAGGAATGTGTTGTTTTAAAAAATCAACGCCGCCCAAACTTTGGGCTTCTTTCACATTGGGTGTGGCAATCAAACAACAAGGCAACAAATGTTCTTTGAAGGCTTGAACAATGCCATTTTCGTTTAAAGAATCACCTGAGCCCGATTTCAAAACCGGATCCCAAACAACTGGAATATGCGGATTTTCTTCTGCAATTTGGCTAACCACCAACACATTGTTGATGCTGCCCAATACGCCAATTTTAAAAACCTTGACCTCGGATTCTGCCAAAATGCTTTGCGCTTGTTGTTTTAAAAAATCAGAATCCACACTTTGCACTTTGAAAACGCGCGCGGTGTTTTGAATGGTGTTGGCGGTTAAAACGCAAAGTGGAAAACATTTTAAAGCATTGATGGTTTGCGCA
>JBNMHE010000082.1:0-8199 GCA_050872585.1 Rhodocyclales bacterium
TGCGGCAAATGATGCGTTTCATCTGATAAATGGTCGGTATTCAACAAAAGAAAATCGTTGGCATTGATTTTGTAACGCTGATTGAGCATGACTTGTTGATTTAACAAAACGCGTCCTTGTTGAATAAATTGTTGCAAACGTGAGCGGGAAAATTGTGGAAATAATGTTGCAAGAGCCACATCCAAACGTTTTCCTTGCAACGCGTTTGGAATGTATTTTGTATAATCCATAAGATTTTTTTTGGAAATCCAATTATGCAAAAAACTCTTATTTTAATCGGTGTTTTGTTTTTAACCGCGTGTGCCGGCACGCAAGAAAAAGACGATACTTTGGGCATGTCCGCCCAAGCCATTTATCAAGCCGCCAAAGAAGCCGGCTCGGATGGCACTTGGGATAAAGCCATTCAGTATTATGAACGCTTGCAAGCGCGTTATCCTTACGGCACTTATGCTCAGCAAGCACAAATAGAAATGTGTTATGCCTATTGGAAAGACAACGAAACGCAACAAGCACTTGCCGCTTGTGAGCATTTTTTGAAGTTGCATCCCAATCATCCTGCGGTAGATTATGTGCTTTATTTAAAAGGCTTGATTAACTTTAATGAAGATTTGGGTTACGTGGCTTATTTGGGTTCGCCCGACCCAACTGAGCGCGATCCTTTGGCAGCCAGAGAATCGTATGCCACTTTTGAGGAATTGTTGCGCCGCTTTCCCAATAGCCAATACGCCGAAGACGCACAAAAACGCGTTTTGTATTTGCGGCATGCCATTGCCCAACAAGAAGTGCATGTTGCCCGCTATTATTTAAAGCGCAAAGCCTATTTGGCTGCGGCCAATCGCGCGCAAATGGCGCTTGAAAAATATCCCAATACGCCCGCTACCGAAGAAGCGCTTTATATTATGGTTTTGTCTTACCGTGCTTTGAATTTAAAAGATTTGGAAGAAGATGCCTTGCGCGTGATGAAACACAATTATCCCAAAAGTGCTTTTTACGAAAAAGGCATTTTGGACAAACAAATGCCTTGGTGGAAACTGTGGTAAAAAATCCACGGTAAACGCCAAAAAATTTTCAAAAAACAATGCGTTTGAAAAAAATCAAAATTGCCGGGTTTAAATCTTTTGCGCAAACAACGGAAATCCATTTGCCCGGCCAATTGATTGGAATTGTTGGTCCCAATGGTTGCGGAAAATCCAATGTGATGGATGCTATCAAATGGGTTCTGGGAGAATCGCGCGCCGGTGCTTTGCGTGGCGATTCTATGCAAGATGTGTTGTTCAATGGTTCGGCAAACAAACCGCCGGCTGGGCGTGCTTTTGTGGAATTGCTTTTTGAAAACAAAGGCACGCACAATTTGGGCGCTTTTGGAAAATATGCCGAAATTGCCATCTCGCGTGTTTTGGTGCGCGGCGGCACATCCGATTATTTTATTAACCAAATTAAAGTGCGAAGGCGCGATATTACCGAACTTTTTTCCGGAACCGGTTTGTCCGCCAATGCTTATGCCATTATCAGTCAAGGCACCATCTCCAATTTGATTGAAGCCAAACCTGAAGAATTGTGCAGCGCCATTGAAGAAGTGGCGGGCATTGCGCGCTACAAAGACAGAAAGCGTGAAACGCAAAATCGTTTGAATGATACGCAAAACCATTTGCTTCGTTTGAATGATTTGTTGCATACGCTTTCCAAACAAATTTTGCATTTAAAACAACAAGCGCAAACGGCAGAAATTTTTCAAAACAAAAACAATGAAAAAAAAGAAACGCAAAATTTGCTTTGGCGTTTGCGTTTTCACAAAGCCAAAAATGAAGCGGAAAATTTTAAAATAGAAAAATTAAAAGCCGAGAATGCTTTTGAAGAAAATCAAATTCATTTAAATTCTTTAATGAAAGAAATTGAAAACTTAATGCAAGAAAATGAAAAAATAAATCAAATATTGCAAGAAGCACAACATTATTTTTATGCGGAAAATTCAAAATGGTTGGCAATGACGCAAGAAAAAAACATCTGGGAAAAAGAAAAAAATCATTGTTTGAATCAATTAAAACAACTTAATTTTAACCAAGAAAACTTAAACAAAGAAAAACAAGAATTAAATAATTCTTTTTTTAATTTAGAAAACCAACAAAAAGAAAGTTTAGAGATTATAAAAAACATTCAAAAAGAAAAAGAAATTTTAAATAAAAAAATAAGTGATTTGGAAAATAATTTAAAAAAAACAGAAAATGATTATTTAACAGCGCAAAAAAATATGCAAGCCGAGCGCCAAAATGTTTTTTTATGGACGCAAAAAAACACACATTGTTTGGAAAATTTAAAAAAAATACAAGAACGCAAAGAACGTTTTTTAAATCAAACAATGGAACATTTTGATGAAAATTTATTGAACGATTCTCTTCAATATTTTTCGCAAAAAAAAGCAGAAAAAGAAATTTTAAATCAACATATTTTTGAAAAAAAAAATGCGTTGACCGTGGAAAAAGAAAATCTTTTGGGTTTAAAAAAACAAATGCACGATGATGAAAAACAAAAAGCAGAAAATTTAAGCGCACAAAAAGTATTAAAAAATTTTTTACCGCAACAAGATTCTTTGTTTTTAAAAGAATTAAAAATTAAAAATGGATTTGAAAAAGCAGTAGAAGTAATTTTAAAAGAAAAATTGTTTGCGCAAAAAATAGAAAATTTAAATAATTTTATAGAAAACAAAAAACATTTTTGTTTTTTTGAAATTCCAGAGGAAAATAAAATCAATAAAATTAAGGAAAATGCTTTAATTCATTTTATTGATGCGCCAAAAGATTTGCATTTGATTTTGTCCATTTGGTTGCAAGATGTTTTGCTTTCGGAAAATTTAGAATGGGCGTTAAATAACAGAACCATTTTAAGTGAAAATGAAGTTTTTGTTACACCAAAAGGGGAAATTGTTTCACAATATGATTTGCTTTTGCCAAATAATCAAAAAAGTGATTTGGCTAATCAGCAAAAATTAAATGTTTTAGAAGAAGAAGAAAATTACATCAATTTGAAAATAGAAAAAAATAAAAATGAAATTTTATTATTAGAAAAAAATGTTTTTGAAAAAGAAAATAATCTAAAAGAAGAAATGAAAATTTTTAATTTATTAGAAAGTGAAATGCGTTCTTTGGAAATTAAAATTGAAAAATTAAAAACAGAAAAAAAACAAAAAGAACAATTTTTTGAAAATTTAGAAAAAGAAAAAAAATTATTGTTGGAAGAAGAAAAAGAATTATTGAACCAAAAAGAAAAAATTAAAAATAATTTAATTTTATTTGAAAAAAATAAAACCGAAACGGAAAACATTTTTACACAACAAAAAACGTGTTTTGATATTGCGCAACAAAATTTAAAAGCCCAAAAGGAAATGTTGCAACAATATTTACAAAAGGAAAAAGAAGAAAGTTTTAAAATTAAAACACGTGAAAATCAACTCAATGATTTTCAAAATAGATTAAACAAAACAAAACACATTTTGGAAAATAACCAAAAAGAGATTGAAAATCAACAAAATAAATTAAATGAGTTTAATCAAAAAGAATGGGATGAAGATATGCGTTTGAGTTTAGAAAATAAATTAAAAGCAGAAAATCAATTAAAAGAAAACAAAGAACAAGCCAAAAATATTTATGAAAAAATGCAATATTTAGAAGAACAACGTTTATTATTAACACAGCAAGGCATTCCGTTGCAACAAAGTATTGCGGATTTTAATTTAAAAGAAACGCGTGCTTTGGATACAATGGAAAATGTAAAAACACAATTTTTGGAATGCAACGAAAATGAAAAAAATTTGTGGTTGACCGTGGAAAATCCGCAAAATTATTCTATTCAACATTTACAAAATAAAATACAAAATTTAAATCATGAAATTCAATTATTGGGTGCGGTTAATTTGCGTGCTTTGGAAGAATTAAACGTGCAAATAGAAAAAGAAACTTATTTAAATCAACAATTAAAAGATTTAAACGAAGCGGTGGAAAGTTTAAATAATGCTATTTTAAAAATTGATGATGAAAGTAAAATGCGTTTTAATGAAACTTTAAATGCGGTTAATTTGCATTTTGGTGAAATGTTTAAAGCGGTTTTTGGCGCTGGCTTTGCGGTTTTGGAAAATGTGGAAAATGGCTTGTGTGTGTTGGCCAAGCCACCGGGCAAAAAAAATGCCAGACTTTCAATGTTGTCGGGGGGTGAAAAAGCGCTCACCGCCATTGCGTTGGTGTTTGCGTTGTTTTTGTTGCAACCGGCGCCGTTTTGTTTGTTGGATGAAGTGGATGCGCCTTTGGATGATTCCAACACGGAGCGTTTTTGTCAGTTGGTTAAAAAAATGTCGGATAAAACACAATTTTTGTTTGTTTCGCATAATAAAATTGCAATGGCAATGGCAGAGCAGTTGATTGGCGTTACCATGCGCGAACAAGGCGCATCGCGCGTGGTGGATGTGGATATCAAAGAAGCCATTTTATCTTTGGGGGATGAAAATTTATGACGGATATTCAATTAAGTGCGTTGGCGCTGGCCGCTTTGGTGATTATTGGCGTTTTGGCTTACAACTTTTTTTTGGATTGGCGCCACAAAAATGTGGCAAAGGATTTGTTAAAACGCGCGCATCCCAAAGATGTGTTGTTGGAACCCAGCGTGAATCATTTAAGCAACCCCGATGTTTTTTTAATTGACCCGCATTTTGAATGGAGTGCGGTTTTGCATTTTAAAGAAAGCATTGCGCTTGCGGATTTGTTTTCGGCATCCAGTCAATTCCTTCAAGGCATTCAAAAGCCAATTACGTGGGTGGCTTTTGATGCGGAACAAAACGCGTGGCGCTTTGTATACAACGGTGCGCTTGCTTTTCCCATTGAACATTTGTATATCAATTTGCAACTTTGCAATCGCACGGGTGCGGTAACGATGCACGATGTTGAAAATTTTACGCATTTCATTGAAAGTCTTGCCCAGCATTTTGACGCCGAATACGAATTGCCTGAAATCAACGTGATGGAAATTGCCCAAAGTATGGACAAATTTTGTAGCGAAGTGGATTTGGAAATTTCTCTTAAAGCCTTGCCTGAAAAGCCTTATGCTTTTGATGATTTTAAAAATTGGGCACAAAATTTGGGTTTGCAATACCAAAACCAAAGCGGCGATTACGCTTTGTTTGATTCCAACGGCAATTTGCGCTATCGCGTGGAAATTGCCGCCCAAACGGGCGATTTAATCCAAAGTTTGCATTTTATTTTGGATGTGCCTTGCACGGTGGAAGGTCATGAAATTTTCAAAGTGATGGTGCAAGATGCCCAAAACTTCACGCAAACTTGGGGCGGTTGTTTGGTAGATGACTCCAATGTGCCTTTGAATCAAGTGGCCTTGGACAACATCGCCGCGCAATATGTGGTGTTGCCGCAAGAAAAAATGAAGCAAATTGGCATTCCAGCAGGTTCGCCTCAAGCCAAACGTTTGTTTTCTTAAAATCAAAAAATCCACGGTCAACGTTCAAAAAATTTTAAAATTTTTAAATGTTGACCGTGGATTTTTTAATTTTTCTTGAATTAAAAAATGTGATAAAAAAGATTGAAAAAAATATTTAAAAAGGATGATTAAAAATGAATGATTTGTTTTTATTATTGGAAAACAAAAAAGATATTTCTCCGGAAGAAATCATCCAAAAAGCAGATGAAATTCTTTTAAAAGAAAAAACCAACGCCTTTGCTTATAAAGCCAAGGCTTATGCTTTAAATCAATTAAATTTAAAAGAAGAAGCCATTTCCAATTTGTTTTTTTCTTTAAAATACAACAAAATGGATTTTATGACTTTTTTTCTTTTGGGACATTTTTTGGCACAAGAAGAACGTTTTGAAGATGCCATTAAAGTTTTAAAAGAATCTATTTTGTTGCATCCTGCGCAAGAAATTGCCTATGCCGCTTTGGCCAATGTTTTGTATTGCACTTATGCCAATCAAAATGAGATTATAGAAAATATACAAAACGCACTTTTATTAAATGAAAATCAAAATGATGCTTTAAATTTAATGCATCAAATTTTTAAAAATGAAAAAGCATTTGAAGATCATTTAAAAAAAATAAAAGAATACAATTTAACAAGTGAACGTCAAGTGCAAAAATTAAAATGGCAATTTTTGAATGAAGAAAGTTTAATTGTAAAAAAAGAAATAATGGAAAAAGCTTTAAATTTAATGTCTGATGATGCCAATTTAAATTTTAATATGGCAGGCACATTGGTTGCCATGGGGGAAAATAATCAAGGTATTCCGTATTTGGAAAAAGCTATTTTTTTAAATCAACAAGAACGCAATTTAAATAAAGAAAAAAATAAAGATTTGGTTTATTATGAATACGGGCGTTTGGTGCATTATCCTTATACTGTTATTTCTGCACAAAAAATGGGCGAATTTGCCCAAGAATATGCTGCATTGCGTCCGTTACAACCACAATTTCAATTTAAAAAAACGGCCAATAAAAAACGTTTGAAAATCGGTTTTGTTTCTATGGATTTGCGTTTTCATGTGGTTACAAAATTTTTTGAAAACTTTTTAAAATCATTAAAAAACACTTCATTGGATTGTTATGCTTATACAAAAAAAGATATTTTTGATGAAGTTTCCAATGATTTGGAGCCGTATTTTCGCCGCTGGCAAACTTTGCATTCTTTAACGGATTTGGAAAGTGCACGTTTAATTCACCAAGACAACATTGATATTTTATTTGATTTAAGCGGTATGACGGTGGGCGGCGGATTGAATATTTTTCGTTTTAAACCTGCGCCCATTGGCGTAACGTGGATTGGTTGGTTGGGCGGCGTAGGCACGCCCGGCGTGGATTATATTTTGGTTGATTCAACCATTGCAAAAGATTCTCATCACGCAAAAGAATTTGTTGAAAAACCGTTTGTTTTGCCTTTGACGTGGTTGTTATTTACGCCTCCTGTTCATCCTTTGCCACTGAATGAAGCGCCCGTTTTAAAAAACAAATACATCACTTTTGGCGCTTTTCAAAATCCCAATAAAGTGACAGAAGAAACGGTGGATTTGTGGGCCAATGTTTTAAAACAAACACCGCATACAAAATTGATTTATGCGCGCGGTGATTTAAAAGATCCTTTATTAAAAGAATATATTTTCAAACGTTTTGAAAAATATGCCATTCCCAATTTGAAAGAACGTTTGATTTTAAAAGAAGGAGAAAATTATTTTTTAAGCCATTATGATGTGGATTTGATTTTGGATACTTTTCCTGCTTCTTCTGGCACCACCGCTTGGGAAGCTTGTTTTATGGGCGTGCCCACTTTGGTGCAAACCGCAGAATTGATGGCCAGCAAACTTTCTGCGGTGGTTTTAAATAATTGTGGCTTACAAGATTTTGTGGCGCAATCCAAAGAAGAATATATTTTGAAAGCCCAACATTTTGTTGAACAATTCACAAAACATCCTCAACAACTGAATGCTTTGCGTTTGAATTTGCGTCAAAATTTATTACAATCACCGGGTTGCAATGCGCCACTTTTTGCGCAAAATTTTGAAAAAGCAATGTGGCAAATGTGGAATGATTTTGAACAAGGAATTTATCCCAAAATTTAAAAAAATCCACGGTCAACATTAAAAAAATTTTAAAATTTTTTTATTTTTAAAAAAAATAAAATGTTGACCGTGGAAAAAGTTAAAAAATAAAAAAATTTTTAAAGGATTTGAAAATGTTGTTGGAACCCGAATTAGAATCGATGTCTCGCCCGCAATTAGAAAAATTGCAGTTGGAACGCTTGCAAAAATTGGTGGCGCGCGTTTATGAAAAAGTGCCGTTTTACAAAAACGCTTTTGATGAAAACGGCATTCAACCTTCTGATTTAAAAACTTTAAAAGATTTTGCGCGTTTTCCTTTTACTTACAAAAACGATTTGCGCGACACTTATCCTTTTGGTTTGGTTGCCGTGCCAAAAAGTGAATACGCTCGCATTCACGCGTCCAGCGGCACAACCGGCAAACCCACGGTGGTGGTTTATACCGAAAATGATTTAAAAATTTGGGCGGATGTGATGGGGCGCTCTTTTTTTGGCGCTGGCATTAATGAAAACGACATTTTGCAAAATGCTTTTGGTTATGGTTTATTTACCGGCGGCTTGGGTGCGCACGGCGGCGGCGAGCGTTTGAAAGCGGCTATTTTGCCGGCATCTGGCGGCAA
>JBNMHE010000083.1:0-8192 GCA_050872585.1 Rhodocyclales bacterium
AATGATGATTCAAAGGATGATTTGTTTTTTGATAAGTTTCAATAGAATCATTTAATAAATAATAACTTTCCAAAGAATAAATAACGGATTTGATATTTTTAATTTTAAACAAATAAGAAAATAAAATATCGCGTTCAATAAATGAAAAAGAAGGTGCGGATAAATTAATCCATTTTCCGTTTAGTTTGTTTTCGGCATCTTGTGAAATTGTTTTTTCAAGCATAGAAGAGCCGGCAATAACAGAATCAAAATCATTGTATTGAATAATTCCTGATAAAGCATAACGCATATTACGTGAATCACTTAAAAAAGTTTTTTCTCTTAAAATAGGTGCATGAAAAAAACAAAAAGGGTCATAAATATAAAAAGCAAAAGCAAGGGCAAAAACAAAAAAATAAAAAACGCAAAAAACTTGAAAAAAACGGAAGGTGAAAATTTTGGAAGTCATTGTTTTTGTATTGAATTAAAAAAATGTAAAAAAAATTAAAAAATCCACGGTCAACGAGAATTTTTTTTAATTTTATAAAAATCATAACACACAAAAATAAAAAATCAAGTTTGATTTTTTTGAAATAAAGAATTGTTTTAATCTTGTTGAAGCTTTTGCACCTTTTGAACCTGTTGAACCAATTCTTTTAAAGGAAAATTTTTTATTTTGTTTTCCATTTGATTTAAATAATCATCGATGTTTTGTGGCGTTAAAATATGTTTTTCTTTTGCAATGGCGGACAACTGCAAAGAATTCATAGAAGATTCATAATGTGTTAAATCTTTGTAATTTTTAATATCATCGGCATAATTTAAATCATCAAAACCATAAACTTTTGAATTATGATATTGATTGGATTCCAAAACAAACCATTTTATCATTTTGAAAATTTTAGAATTGGAATCAGGAATAGAATCTTTTTGTGGCAATAAATAAAACAAACGAAAATAAGTTGGAATAATAAAATGAAATTGCGTTTGTGGGTATTTTTTTACAAAATCAAAAATATATTTTTGAATATATTGTTTTTGTTCGTTTAATTCATTTTCTTTTAAATTTGAAAGCGCAAAAGGTTTTATTTTCTTTATATCTAAATTTTCTAAATTTTGAATGGTTTCTTTTAATTGCCAATGGTCTTTTTGTTTTAACCAATTTTGAATACCACCAAAGCGGATTTTAAATTCATAGGAATTTTTCCACATGGTTAAATTGCGAAAATCCCCCCCCCCCCCCGATACAAAAAGAGCTATGAGAATAACGCAAAGCACATAAAAATCGTTCTTGATTTAAATAAAAAATAATAGGTTTAAAATAATTTTTGGTGTCGTATAAATAATCAAAATTGCGTGTTGGAATCACTTCCGAACTAATTAAACGCACATGCGGATCAATAGAATAAAGAATATGTTTGATATTTTTTCTTTTGTAAAACAAATAATTTAAAATAACCGCACGTTCATTAAAAGAAGAACCATGTAAAGATAAATTAACAAAAGAAGATTTTAATTTTTCTTGTGCTTCTTGTGAAGAAGTATTTTCCAACATAGAAGTGCCCAAAATAACAGATTCAAAAGGATAATTTTGAATTAAACCGGAGGCTTGCAAACGCATTTCATTAAAAAAAGTTGTTTTTCTAAAAATTGGTTTGTGGAAAAATTGATGTGAATCGTAAATAAAAGTCAAACTTAAAATAAAAAACAAAGAAAAAGAAATTGCCAAAAATAAAACAATAAAAATTTTTGAAAATTGAGAATAACTCATCATTGATTTAAAAAAACAAAAAAAATAAAAGGTTGACCGTGGATTTTTTATTTATTTTAAATTGATTTTAAAAGACAAACCGCACGTGTTTCAATGCCTTGTTCTTGTCCCAAATAACCTAATTTTTCATTGGTTTTGGCTTTGATATTGATTTGATTGATTTGCAAATTTAAATCTTGGGCAATGTTTGTGCACATTTTGGGCAAATAAGTTTGCAATTTGGGGCGCTGAGCAATAATGGTGGCATCAATGTTGATGATTTCAAAACCAGCTTGTTGAATGAGAAAATGCGTTTGTTTTAATAAAATGCGGGAATTGGCGTTGTGAAATTGCGCATCGGAATCGGGAAAATGCTTGCCAATATCGCCCAAAGCGGCAGCGCCCAAAAGCGCATCAATAATGGCGTGGATAAGCGCATCGGCATCGGAATGTCCTAATAAACCTTTTTCAAAATCAATTTTAACGCCAGCCAAAATCAGCGGACGATTTTCCACCATTTGATGCACATCAAAACCTTCTCCGATGCGTAAATTCATAGAATCTCCTTGTAAAAGTTGTGTTGCAATTTTTAAATCTTGTTTGTGCGTGATTTTAAAATTTTCAAATGTGTTGGGCACAATTTTGGGCGTTAAACCCATTTGTTCAATGGCGCTGGCTTCATCGGTGATGGAATCATTCAAATGCAAAAGGGCTTGTTTGAGCAAAGCGTAACGAAACATTTGCGGCGTTTGGGCAAGCCATAAATTTTCCCGTGAAAGCGTGGTCAGTTTGCCGTTTTCTTGTTTTTTTAATGTATCGCACAAAGGCGTTGCCAATAAAGCGCCAACGGAATCGTTTTGGGATTCTTCAATCAAATGAATAATGCTTTTGGAATCAATTAAAGCGCGGGCGGCATCGTGAATCAAAACCCAATTGTTGGCTTGCAAAGAAACTTGATTTAAAGCATTGCGAACCGATTGCGCGCGCGTTTTGCCGCCACAATACAAAAGCGCAATGTTGTTGTTTTTGAAAATAGGCCAATGTTGAAAACGCGCAAAATGAGAATCGTTTTCTTGTAAAACCAAATAAATTTTTTGAATCAAAGGCACATTGCAAAAGGCATCAAGTGAATGCCAAAAAAGCGGTTTGCCATTTAAAGCAAGGTATTGTTTGGGCAAATCGCTTTGCATTCTGCTGCCTGAGCCGGCCATTAAAATAAATGCAAACATCATTTTGAATTTAAAAAAAAGTATTATTTTAAATAATCCACGGTCAACGCAAAATTTTTTTTAAAATAATTTAGAATTTTACTTTTTTACTTATTTAAAGGATTTTCAAAATGGCAAGAATGGTGCATTGCGTTAAATTAAATCAAAGTTTAGAAGGTTTGGAGCGCCCGCCGTATCCCGGGGAATTGGGCAAACGCATTTTTGAAAACGTTTCCAAAGAAGCGTGGAATCAATGGTTGCGTCTGCAAACGATGATGATTAACGAAAACCGCTTGAATTTGGCAGAAAGTGCGCACCGCAAATATTTGTCTGAACAAGTGGAAAAACATTTTTTTGGCGAAGGTGCCGACAAAATAGAAGGTTATGTTCCACCTAAATTTTAATTTGTTTCTTTAAAGGAAAATCGCGTGTTTTTGCGCATTTTTTTGCTTTTTGTTTTGGCAATTGTGTTGGCGATGTTGGTGCGTTCTTTTCGCGTGCGCAAGCATTTGAAAAATCATTTAAAAGAAGAGCAGGCGCATCTTCGGGAATATCTGCAACAAATTTTGGCAGAACATGGCGAAGAAATACGCAAAAAAACCGCTCAAAAAAATACGCAAGATTTGTTGCCTTGCGCAACTTGTGGCGTTTGTTTGGCAATAAGTGAAGGCGTAAAAGACAAAGATGGTCGCTTTTTTTGTTCCACTTTGCATTTGGAAAGTTTTCACCAGCATTGACAAAAATGAGTTTTTTTGAAACGCAAAAAAGCCATTGGCGCTTGTTGCTTTATTACAATTTTTTTCGTGTGGCGCTGGGCATTTTTTTTCTGGCGCAAACCTATTCTTCTATTTCTTTGTCTTCGCGCGCAATGATTGAGCCGTATAGTTTGGCGGCATTGGCGGTTAATCTTTATACGGCATCTTCTTTAATTGGTATTTTTACCGCCATTTTTTTGCGCGTTTTCTTGCAGTTGCAAGTGGCATTTTGCGCTTTAATCGATATTGTTTTTTTATGTGCGATGATGTATCGCGCCGATGGTGTAGATAGCGGCATTGGCATTTTGTTGATGTTGGCATTGATGAGCGCCAGTTTTGTTAGCGCCAACAAAGTGGTGCAGTTTTATGGCATTTTTGCCGTATTTGCGGTTTTAACCCAACAAATTATGGGCATTATGGAGTTGCGTTTTTCCGCTGTATCGTTGTCGCATGCGGTTATTTTGGCATCGGGTTTGTTTTTGATTGCCTCCATTGCACAAAATTTGGGTAAACGCACTTTTGTCAATGAACAGCTTGCTCGCCAAAGAAGCCGCGAGCGGGACAATTTGATTTCCATCAATCAATCTATTGTGGAACAAATGCCATCTGGCGTGGTGATTGTGGATAAAAACAACCGCGTGTTGTTGCAAAATCCAGAAGCTTTTTCGTTGCTGGGCGCACAAAGTGGCGCATTTTTAACGCCGGCTTTAAATGAAGTGTTGTTGCGTTGGCGCAATGACCACAGGCCACCTGAAGTAGAAGATGCGGATTTTCATCATTCGCATGCGGAGTTTTTGGTCAAAAACGTCAACGGACAAGATTTATTAGCGCGTTTTGAAGAAAGCAAATCCACTTCGGGTGAGAGTTTGATTTTTTTAGAAAACTTTTCCCGCATGAAAGAGCAAGCCCAACAAATGAAGTTGGCATCTTTGGGGCGTTTAACGGCATCCATTGCGCATGAAATTCGCAATCCTTTGTCCGCCATCAAACACGCGGGCGAATTGTTGGCAGAAGACGATACGGAAAAAATCAAAGAACGGTTACTGCGCATTATTAGCGACAATGTTGCGCGTTTGGATAGAATCGTTAGCGATGTGCTTGATTTGGGCAGAAAAACGCAATCTGCGCCCGAGGCGATTTTATTGGACGAATTTTGTCGCCGCGCCACCGACAACATTTGCGCCAACGAAAACGTCGGCATGGACGTGGTGGAATTGAATTTAATCCCTGTTGCCATTTTGTTTGACCGCGGGCATTTGGAGCGGGTATTTTGGAATTTGCTAACCAATGCCCTGCGTTACAGTTCGCAAAAGCCATTGAGCGTGAAAGTGGCGATTTTTTTAACACCAGACGAATCGCAAGTGGAATTGCATGTGATTGATGACGGCGAAGGCGTGCCAGAAGAAAACCGCGAAAAAATCTTTGAACCTTTTTTTACCACATCACAACAAGGCACAGGTTTGGGGCTTTTTATCACTCGCGAGTTATGCCATGCCAATAATGCCCATTTGGATTTGGCAAGTCACAATGATCAAGAAGGCGCACATTTTATTGTAACGGGGAGGCGTGAAAGTGGCCGTTAAAAAACAAAATCGCAATCATTACAAAGTGTTGGTTATTGATGACGAAGCCGATATCCGCGAATTATTAGAACTCACCTTAATTCGCATGGGCTTGGATGTGCAAACGGCGGAAAATCTTGGTGAAGCACGCAAACTTTTGAAAGAACATAAATTCAATTTGTGCTTAACCGATTTGCGCTTGCCCGATGGCGATGGCTTGGATATGGTGCGTTTTATTAACGAACATTATCCTGCGTTGCCGGTTGCCGTGATTACCGCTTTTGGCAGCACGGAAAACGCCGTTTTGGCTTTAAAAGCCGGCGCTTTTGATTATTTGGCAAAACCTGTTGGGTTGGAGCAGCTGCGCACTTTGGTGAAAGCCGCGTTGCGCGTGGATGAAGAAAAATCATCGCGCGCTATGCCGGTTTTAATTGGCGAATCGCAAGTGATTGAATCGGTGCGCCAAACCATTGAAAAACTCGCCAAAAATTTGGCGCCTGTTTATATTTCGGGCGAATCGGGCTCGGGCAAAGAACTTGCCGCGCGTTTAATCCATTTAAAAAGTGCGCGCGCCAGTGCGCCTTTTGTGCCGGTTAATTGCGGCGCAATTCCTGAAAATTTAATGGAAAGCGAATTTTTTGGATACAAAAAAGGCGCTTTTACGGGTGCCGATTCTGACCGCGATGGCTTTTTTCAAGCCGCCAATGGCGGCACGCTGTTTTTGGATGAAGTGGCAGATTTGCCGCTTCCCATGCAAGTGAAGTTGTTGCGCGCCATTCAAGAAAAATGCGTGCGCAAAGTTGGGCAGGTGAAGGAAGAAAACATTGATGTGCGCATTATTTGCGCAACACACCAAAATTTAAAACAATGCGTGGAAGAGCAAAAATTTCGGCAAGATTTGTATTACCGCTTGAACGTGATTGAATTGCACATGCCCAGTTTGCGCGAGCGCGCAGAAGATATTTTGCCGCTGGCGCATTCTTTGTTGCATCGCCTTTATGGTGAAAACATTCCAGAAATTGAAGCATCCGCCCAAGTGGCGTTGCGCAATTATGTTTTTCCGGGCAATGTGCGCGAATTGGAAAACATTTTGGAGCGCGCCGTGGCGTTGTCCGATGGCAAACGCATCACACAAGAAGATTTGCATTTGGATTCCGATTTGCCCGATTCCATGCCTGAATCCGCTGGCGCAGGCGAATCTTTGGACGATTATTTAAAACGCGTGGAAAAAAACGCCATCACCGAAGCACTGCTGGATACGCACGGCAACCGCACGCAAGCGGCAAGAAAATTGGGCATTTCCTTTCGCTCATTGCGTTACCGTTTGGAGCGTTTGGGTTTGGCGCTGGATGATTAAATGATTAAAAAGAAAAAACAACGTTTTTTTAAAATCAAAGGCGTGTGGCAAAAAGGTTGGTTATTGAATAAAAAAATCCGCCGTTATTTTTCGCCCAATTTTAATTATCGCCCCAAAAATATTTCAATTGATTTAATCGTTTTGCATTTTATCAGCGTGCCGGAAAATAATTTTAATGCACAAAACATTCGCCGATTTTTTCAAAACCGATTAAAAATAAATGCAGAAAATCAAAATGTGGCTTTTTTAAAAGTATCTTCTCATTTTTATATTGCAAGAAGTGGGAAAATTTTTCAATTTGTCTCTATTTTAAACCGCGCTTGGCACGCGGGAAAATCCAATTACAAAGGAAAAGAAAATTGCAATAATTTTTCAATTGGCATTGAATTAGCCGGTTCTAATGAAAAAGAATTTACACCCAAACAATATTTTTATTTGAATCAACTGTTGCACGCCATTCAAAAAATGATTCCGCAATTTGATATTGCTGGGCATTGTGATATTGCGCCAGAACGCAAAATTGACCCGGGCAAGTTTTTTGATTATCAAAAATTAAATTTTCCACGGTCAACTTAAAATTTTTTTGAAATTTTTTTGAAGTTGACCGTGGAAAAATGTTTTTTTAATAAATATTTTCGCGCTCCCAAAGCAACAAACCCGATTCTACTAATTGGCGATTGATTTTTTTTGCCAAAATATCGCGCACATTAAAAAAGTTTTCAAAAATCGGCAAATATTCACTGCCGACCACATATTTAATCGTATTGCGCCCAAAACCACGCGTGCCTTTGGTTGTTTTTGTTTTATTGATTCGAGTGTCATTTTCTAAATTTTTTAATTGGATATTATCTTTTCTCATAATGGTGCGTGTAATATCATAAAAAGAATAGTTCCAATCTTTGTTTTTGTATTCTTTGTTTTGGTGATAAAAACGGAATATTTCCAACGCTGCCAAAAACAATGCAATGGCTTCTTTTGAAAATTCAAATTGTTTTAAAACTCTCTAAAATCAAATGGTTTTTCATCTTTCCAAATATCATCATCGGGTGGAAACAAAACATTTAAATCATTTTTAGCACACCCCAATTGTTGCGCATTAAAAGGCATAATGTAATTTTTATGCTCTTTGTTTGTAAATGCACAATTTTTAAAAAATAAAGAAAACGCAACGGAATCATTAAATAATTCCTGATGAATATTATAAAAAGATCCACGGTAAACATTTCCGTTTCTTTCAAAATATTTATGGTCTGTATTGAAATTAATTCCCTTTGATAAAAGGCAATATCTTAAATTATGAGTCGTAATTGGAGTTGTTTTACTTCCTATTTTATTTGTTAAATTTATTGTAGAAGAAAGATAACTATAATTTCCCAAAATCATCCCATGTTCATTTTGTTTAATTTTATTTTGAATTTCTTTAATCAGATTCGGGCGAAAATTATCATAAATGTATTTTTTAATAAAATTAAATTCTCCCGTTTTTTCATTTAATTCATAACGGTCAGCAGGGATTTTTTTTCGGTTAATTTTCTCGCCTTTTTCTTTATCAAAAATAATTTGTGAAATTGACCATTGTGA
>JBNMHE010000084.1:0-8162 GCA_050872585.1 Rhodocyclales bacterium
AAATTTTGCCCCCCCCCCCCCCGCATTTTTGGGGTTTCATCGTGCAAAAAGTATTTTGAAAGCATTGTGACCCTGTTGCAAAAAAAACAAAAAGAATACCTCAAAGTTTGCGCCTATTGTTACAAAACGTCAAACATTTTTGCGGTTGACTCTTATTGGCGTGCGTTTTTCTGTTGAAAAATCAATTTTCCACGGTGAACCATAATTTTTTTCAAAAAAATAACGTGTTTACCGTGGATTTGTGAATTTTTTTAAATTTCTAATTTTGCGCCTATTGCAAAATGATCGGAGATTTTCTTCCAATCTGGGCTATTTTGCGTGTGCGCGGCAACAGGCACCCAATGGCGCACATAAATGCGATCAAGCGCTAAAAAAGGCAACACAGCAGGAAAACTCTTAGAAGTTTTACCACAGCACTCCACAAAAACTTCTTTTAAATTCAATGGTTTGGCTAAAAATTGTTGGGCATCGTTTTGCCAATCGTTAAAGTCACCAGCAATAATTAAAGGCAGATTTTCAAAATCTTCCAAATTTTGTAAATAATCCACCAATTGCGCCATTTGCTTTTTTCGCGATTTTTGAAAAAGCGACAAATGCACGCACACGCAATGCAAAAATCGCCCATTCAAAAGCGCCACTTTGGCATGCAACACACCTCTTTTTTCAAAAGAAAAATCGGTGATGTTTTGGTTAAAAACCGACACAATGGGATAGCGCGACAAAATTGCATTGCCGTGGTGCCCAGCTTGATACTGCCGATTACACGCATAAGCGGCATAAAATTGCGTGCCTGCCAAAAATTCGTGTTGTGGAATCAATGGCCAATCTTCAAATTGCTGGGCGCGAAAATCGTTTTTGCCCTGCACTTCTTGCAAAAAAATCAAATCAAAATTTTGTTCTGCCAAACATTCTTTTAAAAGCGGCAAAGTGTGTTGCCGATTAAAAGCGGACAAACCTTTATGAATGTTGAAGCTCATCACCTGCAACTGCATTTTTTTATTCCAAATGCAAGGCATGCATAATGCCGGTTGCAATTTCTTCAATGGATTGTCGGCTGGTGTCTATAAAACGAATACGGTGGGCGTTCATTAAATCTTCGGCGTTGTAAATATCGTGCCGACAAGAATCAATATGCGCGTAATTTTCACTTAAATTGCGCTCCGTGCGCAAAGCCGACAAACGCTCAGGCGTAATGGTTAAGCCAAACAATTTTTGGGGATATTGCAACAAACAGGCAGGCAAAGAAGCACGCAAAAAATCTTGTTCCACAATGGGATAATTCGCCACTTTTAGCGAAAATTGCATTGCCAAATAAAGCGAAGTGGGCGTTTTGCCGCAGCGCGATACCGCCACCAAAATCACATCCGCTTCATTTAAATGGTCAAAACTCATACCATCGTCATGCGCCAGCGTGTAATTGATGGCATCAATTCTTTTTTTGTAATCCACATCATCGGCATCGTGCAAGCGCCCTGCCAAATGAATGGAAGGCATACCCATTTCTTTTTCCATTTCCTTTAAAAAAGAATCAAAATACGACAAACAAAGCGCATTGGCTTGTTTGATAATTTGGGCAATTTCGTGGTTGATTAACGTTGAAAAAACAATCGGGCGCGCGCCATCGCGCAAGGCTTGGGCGTTGATGCGCGCCACGGCAAAATGCGCTTTTTCAACCGAATCCAAAAACGGAATGCGCACTTCTTTAAAACGCACTTTTTCAAATTGCGCCAACAAACTGGCGCCCAAAGCAGAAGCAGTAAGCGCGGTGCCATCAGAAATATAAAAAACGCTGCGCGTTTGCATGGTTTTTTCCTTTTTTTAAAAAATCCACGGTCAACCCAGATTTTTTTTGAAAAATCTTGTTGGAATGGTTTTGAATTGTTTTAATGATTTGGATTGTTTTTCAAAAAAAGTGCGGCTTCTTTGGCAAAATACGTTAAAACGGCATTGGCGCCCGCGCGTTTAAACGCCAACAAAGATTCCAAAATGGCTTTTTCTTTATCCAACCAACCATTTTGAATGGCGGCAGAAAGCATGGCGTATTCGCCGCTAACTTGATAAGCCAAAGTTGGCACGCCAAAGGCTTGTTTGACGCGGTAAATAATATCCAAATAAGGCAGTCCGGGTTTAATCATCACCATATCCGCGCCTTCTTGCAAATCCAAAGCCACTTCGCGCAAGGCTTCATCCGAATTGGCTGGATCCATTTGATAAGTTGCTTTGTTGCTTTTGCCCAAATTTTTGGCAGAACCCAAAGCATCGCGAAAAGGACCATAAAAACAAGAAGCATATTTTGCCGAATACGCCAAAATGCGCGTGTGAATCAAAGCCGCGGCATCTAATTTTTTGCGAATTGCCAAAATTCTGCCATCCATCATATCCGATGGCGCCACCACATCCGCACCTGCTTCGGCGTGGCTTTGCGCTTGTTTTTCCAAAACAGCGATGGTTTCATCGTTTAAAACATAGCCAAAATCATCAATTAAGCCATCTTGCCCGTGGGAAGTGTAAGGATCCAGCGCCACATCGGTAATCACGCCCAACTCTGGCAACGCCGATTTTAAGGCTTTGATGGTGCGCGGAATCAAACCTTCTGGGTTATAAGATTCTTTGGCGTTTAAGGTTTTTAAATTCGGTTCAATCACCGGAAAAAGTGCAATGGCGCCAATGCCCAATTTTGCCAATTCTTCGGCTTCTTTCACCAACAAATCAATGGAATAGCGAAAAACATTGGGCATGGAAGGCACTTCTTCTTTTTGATTTTTTCCTTCTTTAACAAAAATTGGCAAAATCAAATTGTTTGCCAAAAGCGTATTTTCTTGCATCAGTTGCCGCGAAAAATGGTCTTTGCGCATTCTTCTTAAACGCGTTTGTGGAAAAATGGCTTGCACATCGTTTTGCATGATGGTTCTCCTTAATTTAAAAAAATCCACGGTCAACGCCAAAAAAATTTTAAAAATTTAAAAAAAATTAAACGTTGACCGTGGAAAAAATTCAAACATCCAAAATGGAACTTAAAAAATCGGATAACTCCGCAACGCCTTGTTTTTTTAAACCTGAAAAAAGTTGAATGCTGTATGCCGCACGGTTTTTTTCACCAACGATGGAATTTAATAATTTTTGGGCGTGCTGGTAAGTTTGTTGTTGCTGGTTGCGGCTGAGTTTGTCGGCTTTGTTGAGCACAATGCGCACCAAGCCTTTGGGGCAATACCATTTTAAAAATGCGCAATCCAAAGCCGCAAAAGGATGGCGGCAATCCATCACCAAAACCACGGCTTTTAAAACCATGCGATGTTCCAAATAAGGCGAAAGAAGATGATTCCAATTTTGGCGCACTTCTTCGGGAGCTTTGGCATAACCGTAACCGGGCAAATCTACCAAAAAACGCGTTGGAATTTCGTTTTGGTCTGGCAAATGAAAATAATTCAAATGTTGCGTTCTGCCGGGCGTTTTGCTGACATAAGCCAAGCGTGTTTGCTTGCACAAGGTGTTAATTAAAGTGGATTTGCCGGCATTGGAGCGCCCAACAAACGCCACTTCCACTTTGGCTTGCGGCAAATTTTGAAGCTGGGCAATGGTTTGGTAAAAATGAACCGAATGAAAAATAGACATAAAAAATGTTCGCAAAATGCCTTTGAATTTTGTATTATTGTAGCCATTTTTAACTTTGACGCTTTTTAATTTTGTATTTGGGGAGAAAACTATGTTGCGCATCACAGCCGCGGCAATTCTTTTGGCAACGTCCAGTGTGGCGTTTGCAGCAGACACTGAACCTGCTGACCCTGCCAAAGCACAACAATATGTTGAAACGGTTTGCATTGCTTGCCACGGGATGGACGGCAACGGTTTGGATCCGGCAAATCCCATTACAATGTATCCGATGATTTCCGGGCAAAATGCGGAATACATTTTGAAACAACTCAACGAATTTTATGTGGATGTCAGCGCTGACCCACCCAAACCGGCTTTGCGTGAAGAACCCAATATGAATGCGATGTTGGCGGCTGTTCCGCCCTCGGAATTCAAACATTTGGCGGCGTATTTTGCCCAACAAAAAATTGCGCACAGCAAAGTTACTGCCGATGAAGAAACTTTGGCGTTGGGCAAAAAATTGTGGAAGTTTGGCGATATGAAAAAAGGCATTCCTGCCTGCACGGGTTGCCATGGTCCCAACGGGCACGGTATGCCGGCACAATATCCAGCTTTGGCGGGGCAATATCCGGAATATTTGGAATTGCAATTAAACAATTTTCGCCAAGGTTTAAGAACCAATGATCCTTCGCAAATGATGCGTATGACGGCTGAAAAAATGAGCGAAAAGGAAATCAAAGCGGTTTCACAATACGCCGCCAGCTTGCGCTAAAAATTAAAAAACAGCAAAAAAAAGCGATTGATTTTAATCGCTTTTTTTGTGCGTGACTTTTGGAATAAAAATGTTGTTTTCCAAAAAAAATAAAATTAAAAAATTAAAATCAATAAAACAAATAAAGCCAATAAATAAAAATGAAAAAAACAAAAATATGAACAAAAAAGAATTATTTCAATTTCAATTTTTATTAAACCGATTAAATCAAATTTTAAATGAAAAAAATCTTTTGTTTTTCTTAGAAAAATTGCCTTCTGTTTTATCCTTGGCTTTGAAAAAATTTCCAAAAACCATGCCTTTTGTGATGGCTTTTGATATTTTGCTGCAAGTGAGCATTCCCATTTACAAAAAATACAATCAAAAAACACAAATTCAAAATGAACAAAATGAACACATTGCACAAGAATTGGAAAAAAATTTATTCAAAGAATTGGAAAAAAATTTATTCAAAGAATTGGAAAAAAATTTAAAAAAAATTCCCGATGAACAAAAACGTTTGGCATTGATTCAAACTTTTTTGTGTTTGATGAAAGAAGAAGAAAATCAACAAAAAAAATCATTGGAATGATTTAAAAAAAAATTGGCGCAAAAACGATTTTCCACGGTAAACTCGCTTTTTTTTTCAAAAATTGTGCGCACAAAATGGATTTTACCAGCATTGAACAACATTTTTTACAAATCATCGGTCCCGCCTTGGTGGAAACGCTTTATATGAGTTTTGTTTCCACCTTTTTGGGTTTTTTGTTGGCAATTATCCCGGGCGTTTTTTTGGTTTTGTGGGACAAAAACGGCTTAAAAGAAAACAAAAGCGCTTATGCCGCTTTGGATTTTGTGGTCAATGTGGTGCGCTCTTTTCCGTTTATTATTTTAATTATTATCTTAATGCCCTTCACACGCTTGATTGTTGGCACCAGCATTGGCACCACCGCCACCATTGTGCCGCTCACACTTGGCATTGCGCCTTATTTGGCAAAAATGATTGAAGCCAGTTTAAAAGAAGTGGGGCAAGATGTGATTGAAGCGGCAAAAAGTTATGGCGCCACCAACACGCAAATTGTTTGCCGTGTGCTTTTTGTGGAAGCCTTGCCAAGTTTAATCAATGGCTTGACTTTAACGTTGATTATTGTCATCGGCTTTTCAGCGATGGCTGGCACCGTTGGCGGCGGCGGTTTGGGCGATGTGGCGGTGCGTTATGGTTACCAGCGTTTTAGAACCGACATTATGATTGAAACCGTCATTGTGCTTTTGATTTTGGTGCAAATGGTGCAAATGGCGGGCAACTTTTTTTACAAAATCACCAAACGTTAAACGCCAAAACGCATTTTTTAAAATCCATTTTTGCGCTTTGTTTTTTTGTAAATTGCTTTACTATGCCTTTTTTTCAATTTGGAAAGGTTAAAAAAATGAAGCAATTTTTCAAACAATCGTTGTTGGCGGCATCCCTTGCCCTTTTTTTGGGCAACGCATCGGCTGAAAATATTACCGTTGGTGCCACGCCTGTGCCGCATGCGGAAATTTTGGAATTTATCAAAGCGGATGTCAAAGCGCTCGGTTTTGATTTGGTCATTAAAGAATTCAACGATTACGTGCAACCCAATTTGGCAACGGAAAATGGCGAAATTGATGCCAATTTTTTCCAACACACGCCGCATTTGGATGCCTTTAACAAAGAAAAAAACGGCCATTTGGTCAATGCCGCAGGCATTCATTTGGAACCGATGGGTGTTTACAGCAAAAAACACAAAAGCTTTGAAATCAAAGAAGGTGCCAGCATTGCCATTCCAAACGACACCAGCAATGAAGCGCGCGCCTTGGATATTATTGCCGCACAAGGCGTGGTGAAATTCAAAGACGGCGTTTTAAAAACCAAATTGGATATTGTGGAAAACCCCAAAAAAATTGATTTTAAAGAATTGGAAGCCGCGCAAGTGCCACGCGCTTTGCAGGATGTGGATTTTGCGGTGATTAACTCCAATTACGCAATGGATTCGGGATTAAATCCGGTAAAAGATTCGCTCATTCAAGAATCATCCCAAAACAATCCTTATGTGAACATTTTGGTGGTCAAAGCCGGCAATGAAAATTCCCCAAAAACCAAAGCGTTGATTGATGCTTTAAAAACGCAAAAAGTCAAAGATTTTATTTTGGAACGCTACAAAGGCGCGGTGGTGCCAGCGTTTTAAATTTAAAATTTAAAATTTAAAACTTAAAATTTAAAATCAAAAAATCCACGGTCAACGCCAAAAAAATTTGAAAATTTTTTGAAAATTTTTGAACGTTGACCGTGGATTTTTTTTAAAAAAGGATACCCAACCATGCAATTCAAAAAAGTTTTTTTGGCAGGCGCTGCGGCTTTGTTGGCTTTCAACGCTTTTGCTTTGGAAAAAATCACCATTGGCGCCACACCCACGCCGCACGGCGAAATTGTGGCTTTTACCCAAGCGCTTTTTGAAAAACGCGGCTATGCGCTTGATTTTAAAGAATTTTCTGATTACCTCACGCCCAATTTTGCTTTGAACGACAAAGAATTGGATGCCAACCTTTACCAACACGTGATTTTTTTGGAAGATTTCAACAAAAACAAAGGCACCCAGTTGGTGGCATTGGCGCCGGTGGTTGTGTTGCCGATGGCAATTTATTCCAACAAAATCAAAGACTTAAAAGATTTAAAAGAAGGCGCCACCGTGGCTTTGCCCAACGACCCCACCAATGAAAGTCGCTCATTAGATTTGCTTGAAAAAGCGGGTTTGGCAACCTTTAAAAAGGTGGCGCAAAAAACGCCTTTGGACATTGTGGATAATCCCAAAAAATTAAAATTCAAAGAAGTGGAAGCCGCGCAAGTGCCGCGCGCGCTAGAAGATGTGGATTTGGGCGTGGTGACCACCAATTACGCCTTGGGCGCGGGGTTGAATCCGCAAAAAGATGGCATTTTTATGGAAGACAAAGAAAACCGCTACGCCGTGATGGTTTTGGCGGTGCGAAGAGGTGAAGAAAACAGCGCCAAAGCCAAAGTGATGAAAGAAGTTTTTCAATCGCCCGAAGTCGCCCAATTTATTCAAGAAAAATTTGACGGCGCGGCATTTCCTGCGTTTTAAAAAAATCAAAATTAAAAATCAAAATAATTCGCATTGGATTTGAAAAATTCTGTGCGGATTTTTTTTCTTTCTTTTTTTAAGGTTAAAATTTTGATTTTTGTATGGAGTAAAAACGTGAAAAAATTACTGCTTTTGCCATTTTTATGCACCCATTTTGCTTTTGCCTCAGAATGCGCGCCCGAAGATTTAAAAGCATTGGAACAATTACAAACGCAATTGGCCACCTTGTGCACCACTTTTGATTTTTCAACCTTGCCCAAAGAATTCCAAAATGAAAATTTTCAAAAATTGCCTGAAAACTGCAAAATTTTATCGGAAAAGAAAATTACGCCAGAATCTTGCGCACAATTGAAAGCCGAAATTGAAAAACAAAGCGCCCAAATTGCCGAACAATTAAAACCTTTTTTGGAACAAATTCAACCGCTTTTAAATGAGCAAAAACAAAATCAATCCAAATAAAAAAATCCACGGTCAACATTTTGTTTTTTAAATTTTAAAAAAATTGACGTTGACCGTGGATTTTTTAATTTTTTGATAATTTTTTTTTATTAACACCATTTAAATAATTTATTTTTTTAAATCGCCTTTTCCTTTTATATTTAAAAAAAATCACTCCAAAAGGCGCAATTCAAATGCAAAACATTCAAAAAATTCAAACCAAACTTTTTAAAATAGGCGTATTTTGTTTTCCATTGATTTTA
>JBNMHE010000085.1:0-7919 GCA_050872585.1 Rhodocyclales bacterium
CCATTACAATGGATCGCTACAACGCCAACTGGCAAATGGTGGAGCGCGGCTACCAAACCCACGTTTTGGGCGAAGCGCCCTATTTTGAATCGACAAAAGCAGCCGTTTTAAAAGCGCGCGCGGAAAACCCGCGCATCATTGACCAAGATTTGCCGCCTTTTGTCATCGCCAAAAATGGCGAGCCGATTGGCAAAATTGTGGACGGCGATTCGGTTGTTTTTTTTAATTTTAGAGGCGACCGCGCCATTGAAATTTCTTTGGCGTTGACCGTGGAAAATTTCAAGCATTTTAAAAAACCGCCTTTAAACATCACCTTTGCGGGAATGTTGCAATACGATGGCGATTTACAAATTCCGCCGCGCTTTTTGGTTAATCCGCCCGCCATTGAAAACACTTCGGGGCAGTGGTTTTCTAAAAGCGGAATTGCGCAATTTGCTTGTTCCGAAACGCAAAAATTCGGCCATGTAACTTATTTTTGGAATGGCAACCGCTCCCACAAGTTTGAAAAAGAAACGTGGCTTGAAATTCCAAGCGATGGCGTTTCTTTTGATGAACGCCCGTGGATGAAATCTGCCGAAATTGCAGATGCGATGATTAACGCCTTAACAAGCCGCCAATACGATTTTTTGCGTTGCAATTTTGCCAATGGCGATATGGTTGGGCACACGGGCAATTTTCGCGCCGCCACAATGGCAGTTGAAGCCTTGGATTTGGCGCTCAATCGCTTATTAAAAACGCTTGAAAAAATCGGCGGCATTGCTTTGATTACCGCCGACCACGGCAATGCGGACGAAATGTTTGAAACGGATAAAAAAACCGGCTTGGTGCTCTTAGACAAAAACGGCAACAAACGCGCCAAAACTTCCCACACCTTGAACCCTGTGCCGCTGATTTTGTTTAACCCCAAAGCGCCGCAATTTTCTTTAAAAAATTTAGAAAATGCGGGGCTTGCAAACCTTGCCGCAAGTGTTGCCACGCTCTTGGGTTTTGAAAAACACAATGCGTGGGAAGATTCTTTAATTCAACACTCTTCCACGGTAAACTGAAAAAAATTTTGAAAAACTATGACTCAAATCACCATTCTTCCACACCCTGAAATTTGCCCAGAAGGCGCCACCATCAACGCCGAATCTGGAATCAGCATTTGCGAAAATCTGCTTAAAAACGGCATTGAAATTGAACACGCTTGTGAATTAAGCTGTGCGTGTTCCACGTGCCACGTTATCATCAAAGCGGGCGGCAAAGATTTAAACGAATCGGATGAATTAGAAGACGATTTGCTGGACCAAGCTTGGGGACTTTCGCCCACTTCGCGCTTATCTTGCCAAGCCATTGTGGGAACGGACGATATCACGCTTGAAATTCCACGTTATTCTCTCAATCACGCCAAGGAAAAATAATGCGCTGGACGGATATTTTGGATATTGCAATCGCTTTGGACGAACAATTTCCCAATCAAAATCCGCAAACTTTAAATTTTGTGGATTTGCGCCAAATGGTTTTGGGGTTAAACGATTTTGACGATTCGCCCAATGCCTGCAACGAGCGCATTTTGGAAGCCATTCAAGCGGCGTGGTTGGATGAACGTGAATAGGCAAGTTTGCAATGTAACCATTAACGAATCTGCCGATGGGCAACGTTTGGACAATTTTTTGTTTAAAACACTCAAAAACGTGCCCAAAAGCCACGTTTATCAAATCATTAGAAGCGGCGAAGTGCGCGTGAATAAAAAACGCGCCAAAGCGCAAAATCGTTTAACCATCGGTGATTCGGTGCGCATTCCGCCGATTTTTTTAAGCGATTCCGATGTTGAACAAAAACAATCGGCGCCATTTTTGCCCAAAATCCACATTCCTGTTTTGTATGAAGACGATTATTTGCTTGTTGTTGATAAACCCGCCGGTTTGGCGGTGCACGGCGGCTCAGGGTTAAATTTTGGAATCATTGAAATTTTGCGCCAAATGCGCCAAGACTTGCCTTTTTTGGAATTGGCGCACCGCTTAGACCGCGACACTTCTGGCGTGTTGATTTTGGCAAAAAAACGCGCAGCTTTAAAACATTTACACAAAATTTTCAAAGAAAAAAATTTAAAAAAAGAATATTTAACGCTGGTTTGGGACAAATTCCCGCAAAAAAATCTCTCGTGCTTGGCACCACTTTTGAAAACGCAAATGCCCGATGGCCAACGTTTTGTGAAAGTAGATTTTCAAAACGGCAAACCCGCACAAAGTTTGTTTAAACCCATTGCCATTTGGGAAAATTTAAGTTTTTTGAATGCGCAAATTTTCACTGGCAGAACGCATCAAATTCGCGTGCATTTGGCGCATTTGGGTTTTCCTGTTTTAAATGATGAAAAATACGGCCATTTTGCTTTAAACAAAACGCTTTCTTTAAAACGCATGGCGCTGCACGCGCACCAAATCACTTTGCCGCATCCTGTTGATTTTTCAAAAAAAATCACGTTTTGTGCCCCGCTGGAATCTTCTTTGTTGCATTTTATTCAAACGCAAAAAAAACCTCTTTTTGAACATTTTATTTTTCAAAAAAAATTCCAGTCGACCGTGGATTTTTTTTAATCACGCAGAAAAACCATGATTTTGCGCACACACAACCGCATTATTTTGCTGGAAAACAGCGAAAAATACATTGCCGCTTTGAAAAACGCCATTGATTCCGCACATCACAACATTTTTTTGGAAACCTATATTTTCAAAAACGATTTATTTGGCAAAACCATTGCCCAAGCGCTTTGCAATGCCGCCAAGCGCGGCGTTTTTGTGCATTTGGTGCTGGATGGTTTTGGCGCCAGAAATGTCCAAAAAGATTTTTTGCCTTCTTTTGAACGCGCCCACGTGCATACACTTTTTTTTCGGCCAGAAAAATCGCTTTTTGATTTTCAAAAAAAACGCTTTCGGCGCTTGCACCGCAAACTTTGCGTGGTGGATGAACAAATCGCTTTTGTTGGCGGAATGAACATTGATTGCGCGCTACAAGGCACATTGCGCTTGGATTTTTCCGCCCAAATTGAAGGCGAAGTGGTGTTGGATATTCTCAAAAGTTTAAAAAAATTAGCACAAAAACTTTACCGCATTCAAAAAATCAAAATGCCTCAAGCGCCCGTTGTGCATCATCGCTTGCCCAATATTTTGGAAGAAGAATGCGCCGAAATTGCTTTTTTAATGCGGGACAATGTGCAACATCGGCACGATATTTTATTCGGCTATCTGCGCGCCATTGAAAGCGCCAAAAAGGAAATCATCATTGCCAATGCGTATTTTTTGCCCGGTTTTTGGTTGAGCCAAGCGCTTTTGAATGCGGCTTCGCGCGGGGTTAAAATCCGCATTATTTTGCAAGGCAAATCCAACGTGCCGTTTTTGCTTTCTGCCACGCGTTTTTTGTATCAAAAACTCATTCAAGCGGGCATTGAAATTGACGAATACCAACCCGGTTTGTTGCACGCCAAAGTAGCAGTCATTGACGAGCGCTGGTGCACCATCGGTTCTTCCAACATGGATCCGTTTAGTTTGCGTTTGAATCAAGAAGCCAACGTGTTGGTTTTGCATCCGCCACTTGCGCAAAAAATTAAAAAAATTTTGATGTTGACCGTGGAAAAACATTGCATGCATTATCCAGAGCAAGCCTTAAAACATTTTGGTTTGGGACAAAAAATGTTACAAGCGGCAAGTTTTTTTGTCATTCGTTCACTTTTTCATTTTTTGCGCTATACTAACGAGCAATGGGACGATCATTAAAAACATTTAATTTTTAAAAGTTTTTTTAAATGTTTTTCTTGGATTTCGGCGGAAAAAAACAATACTGAAAACATTTTGGAAGCAACAAACTTCCAAAGTTTTTTACAACCTTTTCGCAAAGTTTTTTTAAGAGATTGGAATTCAAGATGAAAAAAATAGCACACGGTTTTTCGTTAATTGAGCTGATGGTTGTGATTGCGATCATCAGTATTTTGGTAGCCATTGCCATCCCTGTTTATCAAGACCATGTGATTCGCGCAAGGCTCACAGAAGCGCATTCCATCTTGATGCAAGGTCAACAGCTAATGGAAAGAAGATACGCCAACCGTCGCAAGTATTATTGTGGTCTGTGGCCTAGTGATGGCTCTGAGTCTGCGTGTGCTGGTAGCTTTGATGCCAATTTTGTTTACGCCAACAACAACTGCGGCAATACCAATGACAGCAACAAGATTTTCATCATTGACGATAAAGATTTCAAAGTGGAATGCAATGCGTGTGCAGATACTGGTAATTGCTCTTCATCCCAAAGACAAACATACAAATTGACTTTGACAGGTCGCAAAGAGCCTTTTAATGGTTTAACAATGACTGTTGATCAAAATGGCAACAAAACGTCATCAGGCACCATCAATGAAAAACCTATTCCTGAAGCAGCCAAAAGTTGTTGGGTTGCACACAAAAATGGCACTTGCTAAAAGGGGCGTGTGATGAAAACAAAAGGTTTTACGCTCGTTGAAATGATGGTCGTTGTGGTGATCATCGGCATTGTGGTTGGCTCTACCATGCCTGCTATGGAAACTTGGCTAACCAACACCAAAATTCGCTCTGCCGCAGAAAACGTGCAAAACGGTTTGCGCAAGGCACAGCAATTAGCAGCCGCACGCAATAGCGATGTCAGCGTTGTATTCACCGAAAAAGCATACAACGAAGCTTACAATAACAACACGGGAACATGTCCATCAGCAGACAAGAGAAAAAAACCATCGGAAGCCAATTATTTGGTCATTTGCGCTGATGCCAACAGTGCGCGTTCCAGAGATCCTGAAAACCCAGCTGGTTTTAGCGATGATATTTTCCCCATGAGTGTGCAATACCGCACGCCAGAAGATGGTGAAAATGTTGTAGACATCATCAGCGATAGCTTTTTTGCAAATAATGACAATAACAAAATCATTACTTTTCGTGCCACGGGCGGCACAAATTCTTTTGCGGAAGAAGGCAAATACCTAAGAGAACCCAAGTTGCAGTTTGCATCCAAAAAGCGTGACGCAACGCAACAAATCACTCACAACTGTTCAGGAAAAACGGACACCAATCCTGATAAAGACAAAGAGGGCGACATTCGTTGCCTGATGGTTTTGATGAAATTAGGCGGCAAAGTGCGCATGTGTGACCCGGGCTATGATGATACAGACGGTTCAAGCACAATGCGCTCCATGGCATGCCAAACCAAAGGTTAATTCAACGCAATAACGGGTGATGATTATGAACAAAACAACGTCCAGCAAACAATCGCAACAAGGTTCAGTGCTTTTGGAAGCGCTGATTGCGGTGGTTATTTTTTCCATCGGTATTTTGGGTTTGGTGGCAACATTGGCGCGTGCCACCAATAGCGTGAATGATACGCGCTTGCGCGATGATGTTTTTACCGCTTTGAATTCTGAGATTGCGCAAAAACAAGTTATATCGCGCAACGTTAAAAACTTTGATGACCCCAAATTAAACATTGCGCTCGGGGCAGGTGATACTTTCCTCAAACGTCTACCCAACAAAGACGCATTCAATTTGCAAAGCGCTAAAAGCTTGCAACATCGCATGCAAGAAGATAGTTCAAGTTTTTCAATAGATGGACCAACTGGCAATGCCCGTGGCTATCTTTCGCGCAATCAGTTGGAATATGGCGTAAAAAGAGAGGGAGAACAAAGTGGTGCCCGTTCTTTGGAGTTTTTTTCTTACCGCGATGATGGTCCCATTCGCCACAAAAATTAGGTTTTTTTCAACGTTTTTCAATTTTTTCAAACTCTGCCATGAAAACTTTTCAAAAAAAATTTGCGTTGACCGTGGAAAATCACCAAAAAGGTTTTTCTTTGGTTGAATTGCTGGTCGGCGTAACAATTGCTTTGATTGCCACAGTTGCTATTTTTCAGGTTTTTTCTGTTTATGAAACCCAAAAGCAACAAACCACCAGCGATTCAGATGCGCTGCAAAACGGCAATTTGGCTTATTTTTTGTTGAGCAATGAATTGCGCCAAGCGGGGCAAGGCATCAGCACAGCACGCTTGAACGCAGGCAAATCTATGCAACTTTATGGTTGCAGGGCGCAAATTTGGCCCTTTGAAAACCGCGTGCCGCCCTTGCCGACTAAGGACAAACATTATCTGCCTCTTTCAGATAATTTTGATTTCCAAGGCGGTAACAGTACCTTCTTTGGTCATCGCCCACCTCAAAACGCCAATGCTGGAGACTACAAGGACACTTGGCCCGTTGCGCCCATTTTGATTCGCACCAAAGCAAACAACAAATTCACTTTCCCAGAAAATAACGGGCAGAATCAAGACATACTGATTACAATGCGCAGCACCAACACTTACAATGCTATTGCGCCAATTGCTGAGATTGGTAGCAACGGTAACAAAAATTTTGTGAAATTCGGTTGGTTCAACGGTAAAGAAGCTAAAGACTGGGGGAATGGCAATCCCAAATACCTTGGTTTTTGCAGTGCGGGCAAAACGGGCACGTATTGCCGTGAAGCAGTCATGGCAATTAGTTCTGACCTTAAAAAATGCCATATCACCGCAACAGATTGGGAATGGAAGCCCACATACAAAAATGGCTTATTGGATGGCAATTTGCAACTGCAAACCGCCACAAGAAACGCTAACCCAGCACTTCAAAAACCTGACCCAAATACATTTAAAAACGGTTTTTTGATGAATCTGGGGCGTTTGGACCGAGGGAATTTCAGTGATAAGGGAACCGTTGGTTCTGGCAATAACGAAAAATTAAAGGACGACATTCTCACGCGCAGCGGCTTTGCCATGTTCACTGCGGGCAGATTGGCTGAAGCGCAAAATGAAAATCTTGGCACAAGTGGCAACTTGTTGCGCTACGACCTCTTGCACGATAAGTTGGAGGCATTGGCGGATAACGTGGTGTTGTTAAAAGCCATTTACGGCGTTGCACCTTCTGAAAACAGCGCCGATCCCAACAACCGCAATTTGGCAAGTAACAGTTTATGGCATTTGCCAACAGGAGATTGGTCTTACGATAAATTGCGTGAAGATAATGATACCGCACGCAATAAAATTCGCCGTATTCGTGCAATAAAAGTAGCCTTGGTTTTGCGCAACTCTTTCCCCGAAATTGAGGACATAAACAGTGCGCCGGCTAAAACTTTGCCCACGCTATTCAAAGAGGAGCTAGGAAATAAAGCCATCACAATAACCATTCCAGCCAAAACAGACGAAGCCACCTACCATTACGAAGTGGTGGAGTTTTTGATTCCTTTGCAAAATACGCAATACGGCTTTGACCAAGCCTATGCTTCTTGCATGGATAATAAAGACAACAAATGTAGCCAATAATTGAAAGGACACACTGATGACTTTCTCTTCTATTCAACGACAAAAAGGCGTGGTGTTGTTTATTGCACTCATCGCCTTGATTGCGATGATGGCAGCCGCTATTTCCCTATCTTATTCCGTGGATACGGGCGCTCAATTTGCAACCAATAGAATGTTGGCGTTTTCCGCACAATCGGCAGCAGATGTGGGCTATGCCAAGGCAAAAGATGACATACTGAAAAAAATTGCCAACAAAACATTCAAAAGTAAGGATATGGCCACCACGTTAAGAACCCAAAGCGGGTGTTATTATCCATACGCCTTTGCTGGTAGTTTTGAAGAAGCTAAAAATTTTTCAACAGACAGGCAGGATCGCCTAAAAGGCGTAGACCCCCAAGGCGTTCCCATGCGTTGACAGATTCAACCCCACAAGGAGCTTGTTCTTTTAATTTAGAAAAAACGAGCGAAAGGGTTTACTACATTATGGATTTGCAATGTCCAACAAACGAAAACGCCAATGGCTTTGATGCCGATTGTTCATTCCCCAATAGCCTTAACAAAGGAACGAATAAAGTGGGTTTGGTGGTTGAAGGCACGAATACAC
>JBNMHE010000086.1:0-7902 GCA_050872585.1 Rhodocyclales bacterium
ATTAAAATCCCACGAAGAAGAAAAACCTGCCGTTTTGCCTTCCCCACAAACCATTAATAATGCGCCAAATAACGACAATGTGCCGAGTTTTGAAGAAATCAAAGCGCATTTGGAATTTTTAAACGATGTGGAAAAAGAAAAAGCGTATTATCAAACTTTGCCTATTGAAGCAAACACCGAAGAATTAAAAGCACTGCTTAAAGCACGCAAAGACGCACGCAACCAAGCCGCAAAAGCTGCCGAGTTGGACGATTTGTTTTAAAAAGGTCAAAAAAATGCGCAAAACCCTTGCCACTTTCACACTCTGCGCGGCGCTTTTTGCCAGCGCGCCCGCCTTTGCTGAAATTCCCGATTGTTACGCCAAAACAGGACTTTCCGCCGAAATTCAAACGCCCGCGCCGCAAAAAGAAGTTTTTATTTTTATTGACCAAACCACGCTGTTGAATGCATCGCTGCAAAACGATGTGCGCCAGCGCGTATCCGCCCTCATTCAACCGGGCAATGCCTTTGTGTTGGGCGTTTTTTCGGCATTTTCGCAAGGGCGCTACTTGGAAGTTTTGGCAGAAGGCGCTTTGCAAACGGGCATTGAAAAGGCTCAGCGTTCATCCATTGGCGTTAAAAAATTAAAAAACTTTGATTTATGCTTGGATCGCCAAAAAAAATACGGGCGCAAAATTGCCGCCGAAGCACTTGCCCAAGCCTTTCAAAACACGCAAAAAGACTTGAAAAATTCGGATGTTTTAAGTTCTCTCTCGGCTTTGTCCGAGCGCGTAAAATTAAGCAGCGCGCCGCAAAAAGTGTTGTTTTTAATCTCTGATATGCTTGAAAATTCAAGCATTTCAAGTTTTTACGCCCACAAAAACGTGCGCAATATCAACGCGCAGGCGGAATTAAAAAAAGTGGATGCCAACCAACTTTTTGCTGATTTTGCAGGCGCGCGCGTTTATGTTTTGGGCGCGGGGTTAATCACGGCGGAAAAAGGCAAACCCGAAGTTTACCGCGACCCCAAAACGATGAAAAACTTAGAAACCTTTTGGCGCGCGTATTTTGAACAATCCAATGCGCAATTAAAAAGTTTTGGCGCACCTTCCTTGTTGGTGCCAGTTGAATAATTTTTTAAATTAAATTAAACGATTTAATTTGTTTAATTTAAAAAAATCCACGGTCAACCGTTATTTTTTTCAAAAAAACGATTAGCTTGCGTTTTTTGCCGTCAATGAAATAGAGTCAAAAGGCATCAGCTTACTTTGTGAAAATCGCGGATTTTATATAGAATTTTCAATTTTTTGGAGAAAGCAATGAAATCCTTATTAAAAATTATCGCTTTGTTTTTTGCTGGCGCAAACTTTGCCTTTGCGGCGGTGAATTTAAACACCGCAACCCAAGCCGAGTTAGAAACCTTAAAAGGCGTGGGACCAACAAAAGCCAAAAGCATTATTGAATACCGCGAGCAAAATGGCGCGTTTCAATCGGTGGATGATTTGAAAAAAGTCAAAGGTTTTGGTGAAAAATCGGTTGAAAGTTTGAAAAACGATTTGCACGTGGGCGAAGAGCCGCAAAAAGGCGAAATTGCACCGAATGATGCACTTCCTGCAAAACCGGCTGCCAAAACGGATAAAAGCGAAATTTTGCCATCCCGCCCCGCCAAAACCGATCCCAACAACGCGACAAAATAAACTTCAATTTTCCACGGTGAACATAGAATTTTTTTGAAAGTTTTGAAAAATAATTTTCAAAAAAATAATTGGTTGACCGTGGATTTTTTTTATTTTTTAATTAAAGCCGAGGCAAAAAAACAATCTGTTTGCAATAATGGCGACAAAAACAATTCGTTATTTTCATTAAATGCTTCATCCGGTAAATTTAATTTTAATTCCCATGCTGTTTCTTTTAAAGAAAAACGTTTAAATTGCGGATTTTCATTTAAAAATTTGAAAACAATTTCTTCATTTTCTTCTTTTAAAAAAGAACAAGTAGCATAAAGCAAAACACCACCGGATTTTAATAATAAAGAAGCTTGATTTAAAATTGCCAACTGTGTTTGATTTAAATGTTTTAAATGCTCCATTGAAAAACGCCATTTTAAATCCGGATTGCGCCGCAATGTGCCTGAGCCCGAACACGGCACATCCACCAAAACACGGTCAAAACGATTTTTCAAACGCTTTAAACGCGTGGAATTTTCATTTAAATTCAAAATTTGCACATTGGACAATCCACTTTTTTTAAAGCGCGGCACAAAGCGCGCCAAACGTTTTTGAGAAGTATCCGCGGCATAAAGCGTGCCGCTGTTTTTCATCAAAGCGCCCAAAACCAAGGTTTTGCCGCCTGCGCCCGCGCAAAAATCAAACACCATTTGGCGCCGCTTTGCATCCGCCAGCAAGGCAACCAACTGACTGCCTTCGTCTTGCACTTCAATTTTGCCCTCCAAAAACAAGGGATTTTTGGATAAAGGAATTTTCTTTTTTAAACGCACGCCAAGCGGTGAAAATGGCGTGGGGCAAGAATGAGCAAAAGCGTTTAAAACTTCACAGCGCTTGGTTTTTAAAGGATTGATGCGCAAATCCAATGGCGCGGCTTCATTCATCAATGCCGCAACTTCAAAAGCCTTTTCGCCAAAACGTTTTTTTAAAGCGTCAAAAAGAAAATCAGGAAAACTATAAAAAACCGCTGGCGGCACCGATTCTTGATAAAAATCCCAAGAAAAGTTTTCAAAAAAACGTTTTTCTTCATCACTTAAAAAGGATGATACGGCGGAGAATTCGCCCATCAAAAATGCGGCAATTTTCAACACCGCTTCGTCTTTGGTGGGTTTGCCAACAAGCCATTCAATCAAGCGCCAATGGCGAACGGCGGTGTAAATCAATTCGGCAACAAAGGCGCGCTCGCGCTGGTTTAATCGGCGAGTTTTAAAAAAATCCGACAGGCGCAAATCCAAAGGATACGAAAAACTGCGCACCGATTTTAAAAGCAAGGTGGCGGATTCAAAAACAGTGCGCATTTTTCAAAATTTTTTCAGGTTGACCGTGGATTTTTGCAACTTTTACGAATGTTGCCGTTTTTTAGCCGCAATGCGCAAACGCAAGGCATTCAATTTGATAAACCCTTCGGCATCGCGCTGGTTGTAAGCACCGGCATCGTCTTCAAAAGTGGCAATGGTGGAATCAAACAGCGAATCCGTTTTGGATTCACGCCCCACCACTTGCACGCTGCCTTTGTAAAGTTTCAAATGCACTTCACCATTGACGTGTTCTTGCGTGTGGTCAATTAACACTTGCAAGGCGCGCCGCTCGGGCGAAAACCAATAACCGTTGTAAATCAAAGCGGCATAGCGCGGCATCAAATCGTCTTTCAAATGCGCCACTTCTCTATCCAAGGTTAAAGATTCTATGGCGCGGTGCGCTTTTAACAAAACGGTGCCGCCCGGGGTTTCATAACAACCGCGGGATTTCATTCCCACATAACGGTTTTCAACCAAATCCAAGCGCCCAATGCCGTGTGAACCCGCAATTTTATTGAGTTGCGCAAGCAATTCCGCCGCGCCATACGGTTTTTGATTGAGCGCTACGGCATCGCCTTTTTGAAAAGTAATGGTGAGATATTCCGCTTTATCGGGCGCATTTTCAGGCGAAGTTGTCCAGCGCCACATGGATTCTTCTGGCTCTGCCGCGGGGTTTTCCAAATGCCTGCCTTCATAAGAAATATGCAGCAAATTGGCGTCCATAGAATAAGGCGAGCCGCCGTTTTTGTGCTTCATTTCAATGGGAATGCCGTTTTTTTCAGCATAAGCCAAAAGTTTTTCACGCGAGGTTAAATCCCATTCGCGCCACGGCGCAATGACTTTGATATTGGGATTTAAGGCATAAGCGCCCAACTCAAAACGCACTTGGTCGTTGCCTTTGCCGGTTGCGCCGTGGCAAATGGCATCCGCTTTTTTCAAGTTCGCAATTTCAATCAAACGTTTGGCAATCAATGGGCGTGCAATAGAAGTGCCCAACAAATATTCGCCTTCATACAACGCATTGGCGCGCAACATTGGGAAAACATAATCGCCCACAAAGGCTTCACGCAAATCGTCAATAAAAATATTTTCTTTGGCAATGCCCAACTGCAAAGCTTTTTGGCGCGCTTTGTCCAGCTCTTCGCCTTGACCCAAATCGGCGGTGAAGGTAATCACCTCGCAAGCGTATTTGTCTTGCAACCATTTTAAAATCACCGAAGTATCCAAGCCGCCGGAATAAGCCAAAACCACTTTTTGAATTGCACTCATTTAAAATCCTTTTTTGTTTTCAAAAAGAAAGCGTTTATTTTGCCTGATTTTGACTTATTCTTACGATTTTTCCACGGTCAACTCCCAATTTTTTTCAAAAAAAATGCGTTTTTTTCGTTTGTTTAAAATTATTCGCACGGCATCCGTTTTTGGTTTGGACGAAATGCTCGGCCATTATGTGCCTTTTTTAAAATGGTGCGCCACATTGCAATGTTGGCGCAATTTTAATCAACCAAGAGCCGTGCGGCTGCGCCTTGCATTGGAATCGTTGGGGCCGATTTTTGTGAAGTTTGGGCAAGTTTTATCCACCCGCCCGGATTTAATCCCAAGCGACATTGCCCAAGAACTTGCCAAACTGCAAGACCAAGTGCCGCCTTTTGATGTCGAAATTGCCAAAAGCATCATAGAAAACAATTACGGCAAAAAAATTGATGAAGTTTTTTGTGAATTTAATTTAAACCCCATTGCCAGCGCATCCATTGCGCAAGTGCATTTTGCACGTTTGAAACACAATCCCAAACAAATGGTGGCGGTTAAAATTTTGCGCCCCAATATGCAAAAAACCATTGCCAATGATTTGGCTTTGCTGGATTTGTTCGCTTATTTATTAGAAAAACTTTGGAATGACGGCAAACGCTTGAAACCGCGCGAAGTGGTTGCCGAATTTGCCAAATTTTTGCACAACGAATTGGATTTAATGAAAGAAGCCGCCAACTGCGCGCAGTTGCGGCGCAATTTTTTAAATTCCAACATTTTAAGCGTGCCGGAGGTGTATTTTGATTTTTGCACTTCCAACATTATGGTAATGCAAGCCATGCACGGCACGCCAATTTCAAAAATTCATCTTTTAAAAGAAAAAAACATCCATTTGAAACAACTTGCTGAAAATGGCGTGGAGATTTTTTTCACCCAAGTTTTTCGCGATGGTTTTTTTCACGCCGATATGCATCCGGGCAACATTTTGGTGGATGACAACGGCAAATACATCGCGCTTGATTTTGGCATTGTGGCAACCTTAACCGATTTGGACAAAAATTATTTGGCGCAAAATTTTTTGGCTTTTTTCAAACGCGACTACAAACGCGTGGCGCAAATACACGTGGAATGCGGCTGGGCGCCCGCCAACACGCGCATTGATGAATTTGAACAAGCCATTCGCGCCGTGTGCGAGCCGATTTTTAATCGCCCTTTAAAAGACATTTCTTTTGGCAAAGTGTTGTTGCGCCTTTTTCAAACTTCGCGCCGTTTTAATGTTGCCATTCAACCGCAGTTGGTGATGTTGCAAAAAACGCTTTTGAACATTGAAGGTTTGGGGCGCGAACTTTATCCCAATTTGGATTTGTGGCAAACGGCGCAACCTTTTTTGGAAAATTGGATGAAAAAGCAAGTTGGTTTTCCGGCTTTTAAAAATCGCTTAAAAGAAGAATTGCCGAATTACGCCAACATTTTGCCGCAGTTGCCACGCTTGATACACCAATATTTGTCCAGCCAAAACAATGCATTTTTGCCCATTTTAAAACAAATAGAACAAGAGAAAAAAACACAAAAAACACAGGGAAATCGTAATAGTGAAATTGGTCTTCCATTAACTATTTTTGACTTTGATGAAGATATTGAAGTTGCGATTTTAGAAATGGGTATGGAAAACAAAGGCGAAATTACGCAGTTGACTTCAATTGCACAGCCAGATATTTCTGTGATTACTTCTGTAGGTTCAGCTCACATGGAAAATTTGGGCGGTAGACTTCAGATTGCGCAGGCAAAATGTGAAATTTTAGAGGGATTAAAAGAAAATGGCTTATTCCTTTATAATCATGAAAGTGAAGAAATAAAGCAGGTTCTTCCTACTTTGAATACAGAAAATAAGAAAATCGTATCTTTTGGTCAAGGTGGAGAGGTTTCTATCACAAGTGATATTAAATATGATAAAGAAGGAATTGTTTTTAACTGCAATATTCTAGATGCACCTGTTCATTTACGTGCATTTGGTGATTTTCAGGCTATGAACGCATTGCCGTGTATTTTTATCGCAAAGGCTTGTCAATTAAAAGAGGAATCTATTTTAAAAGGATTGGCTGATTTAGAAATGACAAAGATGCGTACACAGCTAATTCCAGTTTCAAATGCGTATATTTTAGATGATACGTATAAATCAAATCCAGAAAGTGCAAAGGCAGCTATCGATACATTGATGGAATTGCCTGCGCAAAAACATATCGCCATTTTATCGGATATGTTAGATCTTGGAAGTGAAGAAAAACAATTGCACTTTGATGTGGGCGAATACGCTAAACAAAAAGGTGTAGACGAACTATATTGTACGGGACCTCTTTCTAGAGAAACAAGTGATGGTTTTAATGGAAAGTGGTATGAAACAAAAGATGAGATATATGAAGCTGTTAAACCTTTGTTAGATCAAGATTGTATTGTTTTGATCAAGGGTTCAAGAGCTATGAAAATGGATACGTTAGTAGATGCATTTAGGGGGAAAAAACAATGAGTAAATTACGTTTAGGTGTCATATTTGGAGGACAAAGTAGTGAATACTCTGTTTCATTGCATTCTGTCGCTCCTTTTTTACGTCAGATTCATGCTGATAACTATGATATGACTTTAATTGGAATTAATAAAAATGGACATTTCTAGTTAGATAATGGAGATGTAGATTCGATTGAACATGATACATGGCAAAGTGAAGAAACTTGTGTATCTTGTGCATGGGTAAATGGTGGAATCATGCCTCTGGATGGTTCAAACAAAGTGATTGAATTGGATTGTGTGTTCCCAGTACTACATGGAAAAAATGGAGAAGATGGATTGATTCAAGGATTGCTTGAATTGATGAATATTCATTATGTAGGCTGTGATGTAATGTCAAGTGCTATGTCAATGGACAAAGAAATCATGCATATTCTTTGTAAGGAAGCAAATATTCCGTGTGCAGATTATATTTGTTTATACGCAAATCGAGAAAATCCTACATTTGAACAGATTCAAGAAGAGATTCCATTACCATGGATTGTTAAGCCATGCAATGCAGGAAGTAGCTATGGGGTTCATTTTGTGAATGATAAAGAAGAATTTGAAAGTGCATGTAAAGATGCTTTCTTCTATGATGGTCGCGGTAAGATCTTAGTTGAAAAAGTAATTAAGGGCTTTGAGATTGGTTGTGCTGTTATGGGAAATGAAGAAATCTTTACAGGATCAGTGGATGAAATTGAAATTAATGGTGGATTCTTTGATTTTGAAGGTAAGTATGAAATGAAGGGAGCAGCTATTTATTGTCCGGCTCGTATTGATGAAAAAACATTTAAAGAAGCACAAGAATTAGCTCGTAGAACCTATATTGCGATGAACTGCTGTGGTATGGCACGAGTAGATATGTTTGTGACAGAAGATAAAGAAGTGATTTTAAATGAATTGAATACAATTCCAGGATTAACGGCTACTTCTCGTTATCCTTCTATGATGAAAGAAGCTGGAATTGAATTTGCGGATTTAATTGATAAGCTAATTGAATTAGCTATGCAAAGGACTATTGGAGCATGTTAGAAGCTTATAGTCGGGCTTGGACAGAAATCGACTATGATGCGATTGCGCATAATGTAGAAGAAGTCAGAAAGCTCGTAAAG
>JBNMHE010000087.1:0-7869 GCA_050872585.1 Rhodocyclales bacterium
GTGTTGGTGGCGATTTTTGGCAATGGCATAAATTAACGCATCGCCGTCATACAATTTGCCAAAAGAATCAACAACATGCAGTCGGTCGGCATCGCCATCAAAGGCAATGCCCAAATCGGCTTTTTCTTTTAAAACGATTTGTTGCAAATTGCAAGGATGGGTTGAACCGCAAGAATGATTGATATTCAAGCCATTGGGCTCATTGAAAATAGGAATGACCTTTGCGCCCAACTCTTCAAAAACCAAAGGCGCTGTTTGATACGCCGCACCATTGGCGCAATCCACAACAATTTTCAAATGTTTTAAATTGAAGTGATGAAAAAACGTGCTTTTGCAAAATTCAATGTAACGCCCGCGTGCATCTTCAATGCGTGTGGCTTTGCCGATGTTTTGGGAATCAATGTGAAGATTTTGATTTAATAAATTTTCAATTTCCCATTCCACAGAATCGGGCAATTTTTCGCCATCGGATGAAAAAAATTTAATGCCGTTGTCTTCAAAAGAATTGTGTGAAGCCGAAATCACAATGCCGGCGGTCATGCGCAAGGTTTTGGTTAAATAAGCCACCGCGGGCGTAGGCAAAGGACCAACCAAATAAACATCCGCACCTGATGCGGCAAAACCGGCTTCCAATGCCGATTCAAACATATAACCTGAAAGACGCGTATCCTTGCCGATTAAAATTTTGGCGCGCGCATGTTGTTTTTTAAAAACACAACCTGCCGCCTGCCCCAACTTCAAAACAAATTCTGGCGTCATAGGATGTTTTCCCACAATGCCGCGAATGCCATCTGTGCCAAAAAATTGTTTTTTCATTCTTGATTGTCAAAATATTTTCAAAAAAATTGTGGGTTGACCGTGGAGTTTTTTAAATGGAAAAAGCTTGGTGAATTAAAAAAGCATCTTTGGTGGCTTTCACATCATGCACGCGCACAATGTTGGCGCCCAATTCCACGGATTTTAACGCCGCGGTTACGCTTTCTATCACGCGATTGTGCACATCATTGCCGGTGATTTGCCCCAACATGGATTTTCTAGAAAAACCCACCAACAACAAAAATTCTTTTTTAAATTGCGGAATTGCATGCACCAAGGCCAAATTTTGTTCCAAGTTTTTGCCAAAACCAAAGCCCGGGTCAAAAATGATGCGTTTTAAATCAATGCCATCTTGCTGACAAAGCGCGGCTTGTTGTTTAAAAAAATCAAAAATGTTTTGCACCACGTTGGTATAAGTGGGCGCATTTTGCATGGTTTTGGGATTGTTTTGCATGTGCATCAAACAAATGGCACAAGTGCTTTGTGCCAACACTTTGCGCACCGATTGATTTTGTAAACCAGTAATATCATTGATGAAATCCACACCCAAATCCAAGACTTTTTGCATGGTTTCAAAATGGTAAGTATCCACGGAAATGGGCACATTCCAATGAATGACTTCTTTTAAAACAGGATACAAACGTTGCCATTCTTCATCGGGCAAAACAGGTTCGGAATAAGGACGCGAAGATTCTGCACCAATATCCAACAAATCGGCACCGTCTCGCACTTGTTGTTCGGCGTATTGAAGCGCGTTGGTGGGATTGTGAAAGATATTTTCACCTGAGAAAGAATCCGGCGTGAGATTAACAATTCCCATAATTTTGGGCGTTTTGAAATCCAATTCAAAACGCCCGCATTGCCATTTTTCCACGGTAAACCTTTTAAAATTTTCAAAAAAAATGAACGTTGACCGTGGATTTTTTAAACAATCCCCAAATGATCCAAACCATCCACCAAATCTTTGTTTTTGCTTTCTTTGCCGTGCAATTTAATTTGCAAGCGCAAATCGTTAAGCGAGTCCGCATTGCGCAAGGCATCTTCATAAGAAATGACCTCGTCTTCATACAAATCAAACAAGGCTTGGTCAAAGGTTTGCATGCCGAGCTCGCGCGAGCGCTTCATCACTTCTTTGATTTCATGCACATCGCCTTTGAAAATCAAATCGGAAATCAAAGGAGAATTGATCATCACTTCAATGGCGGCAATGCGCCCTTTGCCGGTTCTTTTGGGAATCAAGCGCTGAGAAATCATCGCTTTTAAGTTCAACGACAAATCCATCAACAACTGCGGGCGACGCTCTTCGGGGAAAAAGTTGATAATCCGGTCAATGGCTTGGTTGGACGAATTGGCGTGCAACGTTGCCAAACACAAGTGTCCGGTTTCCGCAAAGGCAATGGCGTAATCCATGGTTCTGCGGTCGCGAATTTCGCCCATCAAAATCACATCGGGCGCTTGGCGCAAGGTGTTTTTCAAGGCGATTTCCCAATCTTCTGTATCCACACCAACTTCGCGTTGCGTGATGATGCATTTTTTGTGCGTATGCACGTATTCAATCGGGTCTTCAATGGTGATGATATGCCCTTGAGAATTGGCATTGCGATGATCCACCAACGCCGCCAAGGAAGTGGATTTGCCTGTGCCTGTGCCGCCCACAAAAATAATCAAACCGCGTTTGGTCATTGCCAAATCTTTTAAAGTGTTGGGCAATTCCAATTCGTCTAATGTGGGAATAGTGGTGTTGATTGTCCGACAAATCAAACCCACGCGCCCTTGTTGCACCAAGGCGTTGGCGCGAAAACGCCCAATGCCCGTTGGCGCAATGGCAAAATTGCATTCGCGATGTGTTTCAAATTCGGCAGCTTGGCGGTCGTTCATCACAGAACGCGTTAATTCCGCAGTGTGTTGCGGCGTTAAGGCTTGATTGGAAACCGGTTGAATTCTGCCATCCACTTTGATGGCGGGCGGAAAACCGACTGTGATAAACAAATCCGAGCCTTTTTTTTGCACCATCATTCGCAAAAGATCGTGCATAAATTTCATCGCCTGATCGCGTTCCATACTTGCCTCTTTTAATTAAGACGAATCATTTCTTTATTGACGGCACGCAAACGCGCTTCATCGGTGGAAATCATATTTTTGCGCACCATGTCAATCAAACATTGGTCTAATGTTTGCATGCCTTGCGCTTGTCCGGTTTGAATGGCGGAATACATTTGCGCCACTTTGTTTTCACGAATTAAGTTACGAATGGCTGGCGTGCCAATCATAATTTCATGCGCGGCAACGCGCCCAGAGCCGTCTTTTTTCTTTAAAAGCGTTTGCGAAATCACCGCGCGTAAGGATTCGGATAACATCGAGCGCACCATATCTTTTTCTGCCGCAGGGAACACATCCACCACACGGTCAATGGTTTTGGCTGCCGATGAAGTATGCAAAGTGCCAAACACCAAATGCCCTGTTTCAGCGGCGGTAAGCGCCAAACGGATGGTTTCCAAATCCCGCATTTCACCCACCAAAATCACATCGGGGTCTTCGCGCAAAGCTGCGCGCAAGGCATTGGCAAAACTATGCGTTTGTGGCCCCACTTCCCGTTGGTTAATCAAGCATTTTTTGGATTCATGCACAAATTCAATAGGGTCTTCAATGGTTAAAATATGAGAATAAGCGGTTTCATTAATATGATTCACCATTGCCGCCAAGGTGGTAGATTTGCCCGAACCTGTTGGTCCAGTGACCAACACCACGCCTCGGGGATATTCTGAAATTTGTTTGAAAATTCTAGGGGCAGCCAAATCTTCCAAACTCAACACTTTGGAAGGAATGGTTCTAAACACCGCACCTGCGCCGCGGTTTTGGTTAAAGGCATTGACCCGAAAACGCGCCAAGTTGGGAATTTCAAAAGAAAAGTCGCACTCCAAGGTTTCTTCATAGGTTTTGCGTTGGGAATCATTCATAATGTCATAAACCATAGCATGCACGGTTTGGTGATCCATCGCCGGCAAGTTGATGCGCCGCACATCGCCATGCACGCGGATAATCGGCGGCAAGCCTGCCGACAAATGCAAGTCCGAGGCGCTGTTTTTCACGCCAAATGCCAATAATTCGGTAATATCCATAAACGTTCCCTTGATAGAAAGAGTGGTTATTATAAATGCCTTTTGATAAAAACATTATGAACGAGATTCAAACTCGCCTGCAAGTTTTAAATCAACGAATCCAAAATTTAAAAATGGAGCCTTCTTCCATCACTTTGATTGCGGTCTCCAAATTTCAAGCTTTTGAAAAAATCCAAATTGCTTTCGATTTGGGCATTATTCATTTTGGTGAAAATTATTTGCAAGAAGCGCTTTTAAAAATTCAACAAGCGCGCGAAAAAAATTTAAAAATCACTTGGCATTTTATTGGCAAAATTCAAAGCAACAAAACGCGCGCCATTGCAGAAAACTTTGCTTGGGCGCATACCATTGACCGCTTAAAAATTTCTGAGCGTTTAAATCATCAGCGCCCAAAGCATTTACCGCCTTTGAATGTTTGCGTGGAAATCAATTTGGGCAATGAAGAAAACAAAAGCGGCACAAACGCACAAAATGCTTTGCCTTTGTGCCTTGAAATTTTAAAATTGCCGCATTTGTGTTTGCGCGGTGTGATGGCCATTCCGCCTGCCAGCCAAAACCCAAACGAACAACATTTTTACGCCAACAAAATGTTTCATCTTTTTCACAACGTGCGCAATCAACTGCCAGACAATGCAAAAAACAATTTTAATGTGTTGTCTATGGGCATGAGCGATGATTTGGAAGCCGCACTGTTGGAAGGTGCCACGCACATCCGCATTGGTTCGGCATTGTTTGGGGCACGTCCTTTAAAATAATGAAAATCATTCAAATTCAAAAAACAAATTTTTGAAAAAAATAAGGAGTTGACCGTGGAAAAAATACTTTTTGTCGGTGCTGGCAACATGGGCTCAGCCATTATGGGCGGCATTTTTAAACAATACGATTTGTTTGCCTTAGAACCCAACGCCGATCAACGTCTTTTTTTGGAAAAGAATTATTCTATTCCCAGTTTTGCGCATCCTGATGAAATTCAAAATTGGCAAGAATGGAATGCCATTTTTTTGGCGATTAAACCGCAACAACTTCAAGAAGTTGCGCCTTGTTTAAAAGTGCATGAAAACACGTTGGTCATCAGCATTTTGGCAGGCAAAACCACTGAACATTTGTCTGCGATGTTGAAAACCAAAAAAATTATTCGCGCCATGCCCAATACGCCCGCGCTGATTCATCGCGCTGTGGTGGGATTATTTGCACATGCGCACACCACAGAAAACGACAAAAATTTAACCCAAAAACTCTTTGAACAAATTGGCAAAACGCTTTGGTTAAACGATGAAAACCAAATGGATGCCATCACGGCTTTGTCCGGCAGTGGCCCCGCTTATGTTTTTTATTTTTTAGAAAGTTTGATGCACAGTGCCCAAACATTCGGTTTTGATGAATCCACCGCCAAAATGCTGGCCTTGGAAACCTTATTGGGCTCGGGTTTATTGGCACAACAACAAATGCTGCCTTTTTCCCAATTAAGAGAAAACGTCACCAGCAAAGGCGGCACCACCGAAGCGGCTTTGAATGTTTTAAAAGAAGAACATTTTCAAAACATTGTGCATCGCGCCATTTTGGCAGCCCAAAAACGCAGCTTGGAATTAAACAATTAAACTCAAACAATTGAAACAATTGAAATTTTTACAAGGTTAAAAAAATGCAAGCACTGATTTTTATTTTCCAAAATGTTTTTTATTTTTTTGCCGTTTTGTTTTTGTTGCGTTTTTTTATGCAAGCTTTTCGGGTTTCTTTTTTAACCCCGATAGGACAATTTATTTTAAAACTCACTCAATTTTGGGTGGTGCCGTTGCGCAAAATGGTGCCCAGTTTTTTTAACTTGGATTGGGCAAGTTTGTTGGGCGCTTTGACAATGGTGTTGATTTTTTATGTTGTGCGTTTGTTCTTACAAAACACCGTGATTTTAAATTGGCAAGCCTTTTTGGGCATTTTTGCTTTGATGGTATTGATTGCCCTTTTGCGTTTGATTTTAAACGTTTTTATTTTTTCTATTTTGCTTTTTGCCATTATGAGTTGGGTCAATCCGATGCATCCAATCATGCAAACTTTATGCGCATTTGTTCGTCCCATTTTAAAACCCATACAGCGCATTGTGCCCGTTATTTCTGGCATTGATTTGTCGCCGGTTGTGGCATTGTTGGTATTGCAAGCCTTGTTGCTTTTTTTACCCAATGCTTGACAACTTTTTTTTTATTTATATAATTTCGCACTTTTCCAGTGCGGGAATAGCTCAGTTGGTAGAGCGCAACCTTGCCAAGGTTGAGGTCGCGAGTTCGAGACTCGTTTCCCGCTCCAATGCGGCGTGGTAGCAAAGCGGTTATGCACTGGATTGCAAATCCATGTAGGTCGGTTCGACTCCGGCCCACGCCTTAAAAAATCTCTATTTAAAACCTCTTAAACCACTTCAAATCGCTTGAAGCTGCTTCTTCAAATTTCTTTTGAAATTTCTTAAAATCGCGCACTTTAAATTTTTTTTTAATTGCTTTTTAATCATTTTTTTAAGTTTATTCCCAGCACCTTCTCTCATTTTTGCAAGGTTTTTGAATTGTTCAAATCGCATTGTATTTTTTAAAGGTTTTGGAACAATTTTCCACGGTCAACGCCAAAAAAATTTCAAAAAAATTTACCGCAAAATGCGATGCGCTTAAAATGCCGTTTTTTCTATTTTTTAAACAATCATTATGCGCTATTCATCCACTCGTGGGCAAAGCCCGCAACGCTCTTTTTGTGAAATCGTTTTGGAAGGTTTGGCACCAGATGGCGGGCTTTATCTGCCAATAGAATATCCCAAAATTAGCCTTGAAACGTTAAACGCTTGGCGCACTTTGCCTTATCCTTTGTTGGCTTTTGAAATTTTTAAATTGTTTGTTGATGATATTCCAAGCGAAGATTTGTTGCGCATTACCGAACAAACTTACACGCCCAAAATTTTTGCGCACAGCCGCAAAGTGATAGATGCCAACAAAATCACGCCGCTAGTTTGTTTAGAAGATGGTTTATTTTTGCAGGAATTATCCAACGGCCCCACGCTTGCGTTTAAAGATATGGCAATGCAATTTTTGGGCAATTTGTTTTCGTATATTTTGGAAAAAGAAAACCGCGTTTTAAACATTGTGGGTGCCACATCGGGTGACACGGGTTCGGCGGCAGAATATGCGGTTAAAGGCAAAGAACGCATTAAAATTTTTATGCTCTCACCACACGGCAAAATGAGCGATTTTCAACGTGCGCAAATGTATTCTTTAAACGAAGAAAACGTTTTCAATATTGCATTAGAAGGAATGTTTGACGATGCGCAAAACATTGTGAAAACGCTTTTAAACGATGCCGATTTTAAAGAAAAATACCATTTGGGCGCGGTCAATTCTATAAATTGGGCAAGGCTTTTGGCGCAAATTGTTTATTATTTTGCTGGTTATTTTCAAGCCACCCAATCCAATGAAGAAAAAATTTCTTTTGCGGTGCCAACGGGCAATTTTGGCAACATTTGCGCCGGCCACATTGCCAAACAAATGGGTTTGCCTATTGACAATTTAATTTTGGCAACCAATGAAAACGATGTTTTGGATGAATTTTTCCGCACGGGCATTTATCGGCCAAGAAAATCCAATGAAACCTTTGTAACCAGCAGTCCATCCATGGATATTTCCAAAGCATCTAATTTTGAGCGTTTTATTTTTGATTTTGTTGACCAAGACAAAACCGTGGTGCGCCAACTTTGGAATTGCGTAGAAAAAGGCGAATCTTTTGATTTATCCGGCACGGTGTTTTGGCAAAAACGCGCGCATTTTGGTTTTATTTCGGGCAGCAGCACGCATGAAGATCGCTTGGAAAATATTCGCTTGGCTTACCAAAAATACCACATTTTGTTGGACCCGCACACCGCCGATGCCTTAAAAATCGCCCGAGCGCAAAAAACACCCAACAACAA
>JBNMHE010000088.1:0-7851 GCA_050872585.1 Rhodocyclales bacterium
AAAACCAATTGCGTGAAACTATTGAAAATATCTGCCGTTTCTTTTTTGGCTTCTGCCCATAATAAATAAAAAGGCAAATCGGTGTTTTTTTGTTTTAAAGTAAAATCCAAACGTGAAAAAGGCACATATTCAAATTTTTGAAAATAATCTTGTGCGATTTTGATTTTCAATTCTTCTTCATTCAAAAAATCATAGCTTTTCACGGCAATTCCTTGGATAAAATTTTTACAATTTTATAAAAATCCACGGTAAACAGAAATTTTTTTTGAAAAAAATAATGCGTTGACCGTGGATTATTTTAATTTAAAAAATTATTTGAAAAGTTTTTTTAATCGTTGGCCGATTTTTAATTTTTTTCTAATGTGAATCAACAAGCGATTGTCCAAAATGTTGCGTAAAAATTCCGCCAAACAATACGAAAACAAAAAAGAAAAAAACGGAAAAATTTGAAAAGAAAGACAAAACATTTTGCGCAAATTGGGCGAAACATACATAAAAAAAGGTCCTGCCCACCAATGTGCTTTTTGATCCGCAAAAGGCGAAAAACCGCAATCCACATAAAACACATTGGCATTTTTTAAATGATTGATGGTGATTTGATGCAAAGTAAAATGGCGCGATTTGCGCACCACAATAGCATTGACGCCCGTTTTGCAAAACAGCAAATTGTGCATCACCGAACCATCGGTTGCGGCAAAAGTTTGGCAAGATTGCAAAATATTTAATTGCGCCCAAAAACTTAAATTTTCCGGATAAATAATTTTAAATCCTTGATTTTTAAAAACTTTTTCTATTGCTTGTTCATTGACATCGCGCCGATGATAAAACTTGGTTTGTTGTGCAATTTGGGTGCGCGAAAAATAAACTTTTTCAAAACCTTCTTGTTTTTTGCCAAATTGCGCAATGTGGTTAATCAAATCCACGTATTCTTGCGTATAAATAAAATAATCCAACACATTTCTTACACGGTAACAACCATCGGGAAAATAAATTTTTTCAAAAGAAGTAATGTGGTTAATACGCAAAAATTGCGTTTTTTCAACACCCAAACATTGCATTAAAGAATAAAAATTTTCAGGAATTTCATCTTGTTCAAAATGCATGGTGTAAGCAATGCGCAATGTTTTCAAATGCGCATACTCAGGCGCAATGAGATACCAAAAATGACGCAACAAATCGGTGATTAAATGTCCCCAAGTCGGCAAAAATTCGCCCACATAAACCACCGATTCTGCCAAACATTGCGCATGGAGGCGGTTCTGTTCTTCTTGTGTTTGATCTTGACAAACACCGCCATAAGAATTTTGCCAGCCTCCGGGCAAAATTACGCCATTCAAATAAACGGGAATCGTCAAGGCTTCCGTTGAAAAAAGCGGTTTTGAAGATGCGGTTTTGATTTTTTGCGCATCGCTTGGGACAACAAAATCCACATTCAAATTCATTTTTTTGAAATCAAAAAATGATCATTTTCACCAAAAATCCACGGACAACTTGCTGTTTTTTTTAAAATTTTTTTTGCGTTGACCGTGGAAAAATCAATTTTTTTAAACTTTCAAAAATTATTCTTTCTTTTCCGCATTGCGTTTGGCCGCCTCCGCTTTGGAAAACGCTTGGGCATCTTTGATTAAAGAACGAAAACGCTTGCGGTCTTCGTCATAACGCAAGGCAATTTCTTTTAATTCCCGTTCTTTGCTTTCAATAAAAGTTTGTTCTTCCAACACTTCACCTTCCGCGGTGTTCAACTGCACCAACACATTTTGCGGCATTTCTTTTTTGTTTGGATATTTTTTGGCTTCTTTTTGCGCTTTGGTTAATTTGGCCATGGCTTTTTCCAAACGTTCCGTTGCACGCTTAATGTTGCGCCGCACAGTTCTTTCGGCACGTTTTTGCACCACATCAATATCGCGTTCAGAATAATAAGTATCCAACAAGGCTTGGTCTAAACGCGAGCGGCGGCGAGCTTCATCTTCTTCTTTTTTGCGTTGATGCGCATTTTTTGCCCATTCGCGCCGTTCGGCTTCATTCATATGAGCATCCACACGTTTAATCACATTGCCGTTTTGGTCAATAATGTGATGAGCCTTGCCTTGACAAACCACAGGTAAACGGTCATCGGCACAAATTTTGCCAACTTCTTCATTTTCACAACAATAAGTGCGAATGGCGCCGTCAGCCGCATGCGCGCCCACGGTGATGAAAACCAACATCATGCCCAAACATGTTTTTTTCATTGCTTTGTCCTTCAAATGCTTAAAATATTTTGCCGTATTTTGCCAAATATTGTGCAATGCGTGCGGCTTTTTCATCGTTTTGAAAATAAGTCAATACATCGCTGATGCTGGCAACCGCAATCACCGGCAACCCAAATTGTTCCAACACTTCTTGTGTGGCCAATTTTTCCCCTTTTCCTTTTTCTTGGCGATCCAAGGCAATTAAAACGCCAGCAGGTTCGGCGCCCGCTTGACGAATCCATTCCACCGATTCACGCACCGAAGTTCCGGCGGAAATCACATCATCCACAATTAAAATTTTTCCCTTTAAAGGCGCGCCAATTAACAAACCGCCTTCACCATGATCTTTGGGCTCTTTGCGGTTGTAAGTAAAACCACAATTTTTGCCTTGATTCACCAAAGCGACTGCCACCGCGCTTGCCAACACAATGCCTTTGTAAGCCGGGCCAAATAAACCATCAAAATGAATGCCGCTTTTTAAGACAGCATCAGCATAAAATTGTGCCAATTTGCCCAAGGTGTTGCCATCCGACAACAAGCCGGCATTGAAAAAATAAGGCGATAAGCGACCGGCTTTGGTGGTAAATTCACCGAATTTTAAAGCGCCGTTTTGCAAAATAAATTGTATAAAATCATTTTTTTCCATAATTGTTTAAAAAAATGAAAACCATCACAACATTGAATGTTAACGGAATCCGCTCGGTTTGGCGCAAAAACTTTATCGGTTGGCTTGAACAGCATCAACCCGATATTTTATGCTTGCAAGAAGTGCGTGCCGATGACAAAGATATTCCACAAGAATTTTTGTCCCCTTTCAATTACCACACGCATTATTTTTCCGCACAAAAAAAAGGTTATGCCGGCGTTGCGCTTTTTTCTAAGGAAAAACCTGATTTTGTTCAAAAAGGTTTTCAATTACCAGAATTAAAAGAATTTGACGATGAAGGCCGATTTTTAGAAGCGCATTTTGGCGATTTGTCCGTTGTTTCGCTTTATTTGCCATCGGGTTCGTCTGGCGAAATGCGCCAAGAATCCAAAATGCGTTTTTTGAATGCCTTTTTGCCTTATTTAAAAGAACGTTTGAAAAACGAAAAAAAATGGTTAATTTGCGGCGACTTCAACATTGCGCATCAAGAAATAGATTTAAAAAATTGGAAAAGCAATCAAAAAAATTCCGGTTTTTTGCCGCAAGAGCGCCAATGGTTTTCCGCTATGCTGGATTTGGGTTTGTATGATATTTACCGCCATCTTTATCCCAATGAAACCGATTGCTACACTTGGTGGAGCAATCGCGGCAAAGCGCGCGAAAACAATGTGGGTTGGCGCATTGATTACCAAATCGGCAATTTTGCAATGGCACAAAGCGCCAAAAACGCTTACATTAACAAAGAACCGCGTTATTCCGACCATGCGCCTTTGAGCATCATTTACCAAATGGAATAACTTTTTATTTTCAAAAGGAAACCCTATGAACAAAAAAATCGCCTCCGATTTGCGCAACATCATTGACGATGCCGAAAGCATTTTGGCCAACACCGCGCATTTGAATGATGAAAAAATCACGGCTTTGCGCCAAAAAATTGCCCATCGTTTGAATTTTGCCAAAGAACAACTTAAAAACATGGAAAATGAAGTGCGCCAAAAAACCAAACAATGCGCCGACAAAGCCGACCAATACGTCAATGAAAATCCATGGAAAGCCGTTGGCATTGCCGGCGTTGCCGGTTTGATTTTGGGATTGTTGTTAAAACGTTAAAAATGCGTTTTTTGTCTCTTTTGCCTTCGCGTTTGGCGCTTTTGCGTTTTGAACTTCATTTGGAAAAAAAACGCTGCACCATTTTGATTGTGCTGATTTTGTTTGCCGTTTTGGCCACACTGTTGGGCATTGTTTTTGGAGCGTTTTTTTTGATTTTTTATTTTTGGGAAAACCGCTTGTTGCTTTTGTTTTCTTTGTCCATTTTCTTTTTGGGTTTGGCATTATTGTGTTTTTTATTGATGCCGCGATTTTTCAAATCCACGCTTTTTGCTGATTCTTTAAACGAATTGCAAAAAGATATTGCCATTTTAAAAAACAACGAATGATTTTCTTCAAAAGCGATTTACAACGCGCGCAATTATTGGCGCAAATTGAAACCGAGCGCAGAATTTTCCAACAAATGAATGCGCCAAAAATCAAACACGCCCAAAAAACTTTGTCCGCATTGCGTTGGATTAAAACGCATCCGTTTTTTGTCAGCACAGCCATTTTGGGCGTGGTCATTTTGTTGCCGCATCCCAAACTCAAAAAAATCAAAACGGCGTGGTGGATTTACCAAAAAACAAAAAAACTTGTGAATGTGGCGAATTGGCTTGAAAAAAAACAAACACAAAAATTTTAAAAAAAATCCGCGGTTGACCGTGGAAAAACACCGTTTTGGGCAATTTTTGGCTTAATTGGTTAAAATTGCTTCTTTTATTTTTTTAAAAACGCACGTGCTTTTAACTTTGGGATTGAATCATCACAGCGCACCGCTTGCCATTCGCGAGCGCGTGGCTTTTGGTCCCGACAAAATGAGCAGCGCATTTGATTCTTTAAACAAAATCACGCACGAATCTTTAATTTTATCCACTTGCAACCGCACCGAAATTTACACGGTTGGCGCAAAATCAGAACAAATTGCCGATTGGCTTTCGCATTTTCATAGTTTGAAAAAAGAAGAAATTGCGCCGTTTTTGTATGTTTTGAACAACGAAAATTCTATCTCTCACGCATTTTCCGTTGCCAGCGGTTTGGATTCAATGGTTTTGGGCGAGCCGCAAATTTTAGGCCAAATGAAGGATGCTTTGCGTTTGGCAGAAAAACATCACGCGGCATCATGCGTGATTCAAAAATTGTTCCAAAGTGCATTTTCCGCCGCCAAAGCGGTGCGCTCTGAAACGCAAATTGGCGCCAACATTGTTTCTATGGCGGCAGCTGCCGTGCATTTGGCTGGACGCATTTTTGAAAATTTAGCCCATTGCCAAATTTTGTTCATCGGCGCAGGCGAGATGATTGAAAATTGTGCCGCGCATTTTGCCGCGCAAAATCCCCAAAAAATTGTGGTTGCCAATCGCACGGTGGAGCGCGCCAGCATTTTGGCAGAAAAATACAATGGCAAAGCCATTGCGCTGAGTGCTTTAAACGATTATTTGCCCAGCGCCGACATTGTGATTTCTTGCACGGCAAGCCCTTTGCCGATTATCGGTTTGGGAATGATGGAGCGCGTCATTAAAGAACGCAAACACAATCCCATGTTTATGGTGGATTTGGCTGTGCCGCGCGATATTGAATCCGAAGCAGCGCATTTGGAAGATGTTTTTTTGTATAGCGTGGATGATTTGAAAGAAATTGTCAGTTTGGGTGCGCAATCGCGCCGCGATGCCGCCAATGATGCGCAAAAAATTGTCCAAGAACACACGGCATTGTTTTTAAAATGGCAACAATCGCGCGAAATGGTGCCGTTTATTCGCAATTTGCGCGAACATTACGAACGCATTCGCCGCAACGAATTAGAAAAAGCCTTAAAAGAAATCAAAAAAGGACAAGACATTCAAAAAGTGTTAAATGCGTTTTCTAACCGCATCACCAACAAATTTTTGCACGCACCGTGCGCGGCATTGCAAGAAAAAAACCAACTGAAAAACGCCGCACAAGAATTGTTTCATTTGCATGATTTTTAAAATAATTAAAAAAACAAAAAATCCACGGTCAACCCAAAAATTTTTTTTTAAAATTTAAAAAAATTGGGAGTTGACCGTGGAAAATTTTTTTTTAATTTTTGTCTTTGGCTTTGTGCAGTTGCGTTTGAACAATCGGCGCCATTTGAGTCCAAATTTTATCCAAAGCCACATAAAGCAAAGTGCAACCGAGAATAATTTCTGCAATTAAAATCAAATGGTTAAACATTTGCGCACTCAATTTGTGCGCCGGACGCGTGGCACCGCATTCCGGGCAAAATTTTGCAGAAGTATCCACCGTGTGCGAACAAGCACGACAAGGCTTTAAAGCCATACAATCATCCTTTTTGAATTGACTTTGCAAAATTTTATATGAAAAAACCACCGGCGATTTTTCTTTTTGGGCCAACGGCTTCGGGCAAAACCGATTTGGCGTGCTTTTTGTTGGATTCTTTAAAAAATTTAGAAATTGTAAGCGTTGATTCTGCTTTAATTTACAAAGGAATGAACATCGGCACCGCCAAACCCCATGCAGAAATTTTAAAAAAATATCCGCACCATTTGATTGACTACATTGAACCAACCGAATCGTTTTCCGCCGCGCGTTTCCAACAAGAAGCACTGTTATTGATGCAACAAATCACGCAGCGCGGCAATGTGCCTTTGTTGGTGGGCGGCACCATGCTTTATTTGATTAGCCTTTTGGAAGGTTTAAGTCCGCTGCCTTGTGCCGATCCAAACATTCGCGCCCAAATTGATGAAAAGGCCAAAAAATATGGTTGGGCGACATTGCATGCGGATTTAAACCAAATTGATCCATTGAGCGCCCAGCGATTAAATCCCAATGATTCCCAACGCATTCAACGCGCTTTGGAAGTGTTTTACATCAGCCAAAAACCGCTTTCCGCTTGGTTAAATGAACCCAAAACGCCTTTGCCTTTTGAACATTTGAATATCGGTTTAAACGTGGAGCGCCCAATGTTGCACCACAAAATTGCACAACGTTTTGAACAAATGCTCCAAAACGGTTTGGTTGAAGAAGTGGAAGGTTTGCGCCAAAAATACATTTTGAATGCGCAAATGCCTTCTATGCGGTGCGTGGGTTATCGCCAAGTTTGGCAAATGTTAGAAGGCACCATCAAAAAAGAAGAACTTTTAAACAAAGGCATTTTTGCAACGCGCCAACTCGCCAAACGGCAAATCACTTGGATGAACAACCGCTTAAAACATCAAAGTTTTGATGCCAAAGAAAAACACGCGGTTTGCCAAAGCATTCAACATTTTTTGGAAAAATTTGGATGATGGATTAAAAAAAATAAAACGTTGACCGTGGATTTTTTTTTGATTTTTTTAAAATCCGCGGGTCAATTCTCGCTCAATAGATGGAAACAAAATCATTTTACCATCAAAACCCAATAAATCCAGCATTGCCGCGCCATTATCCACGCGGTTGGCAGAAGCTCTGCAATTTTGTCCCTGGTTTTCTACACATTCAACAGAAGCCACGAAAGCAAAACGCGGTTTGGTCTTGTTTTGGCAAAACACATTGGGCGGCAAAAACAAACGGATATCCTCCAAAGTTTGGCGTTTTTCAGGCATTGCAAAACAAGTTTTTTGCGGCATTTGCAACAAAACGCCCGCCAAATAATTGCAGCCTTGACGCACATAAAAACCAGGATTCTTTTCAAAAGAATCTATTTTGGTGACCAAACAAGTTAAAGGCACAGGTTCTTTTAAATTTTCTTTCAAAATAATGGCGTTTAATTCTTTTTCAAAATCACCCACATCTTCATTTAATTCCCAACCAAATGGAGAATAAGAATGCGTTAAAAAAGCAAAAGGAATTACAACAAAAGCAAAAACAATTTAAATTTTTGGATTGATTTTAATTTTCATTTTATCCAATAAAAAAACACACAATGCC
>JBNMHE010000089.1:0-7777 GCA_050872585.1 Rhodocyclales bacterium
ATAAACCACAGGATGCGAAAAACCCAAACTCAAATTCAAGGTTGCACCTTGTGCTTGGGCGCGGTAACCAACGCCAACAAGCGTCAAGCGTTTTTCAAAACCTTTGGAAACACCGGTAACCATATTTTGCAAGTTGGCACGCATAGTGCCCCACATCGCATTTGAAAATTTTTCGCCGTTGACCGTGGATACTTTGAGTTGACCATTTTCAAAAACAACATTAACAGCCGGAGATTGCGCGGTTTTTAAAGTGCCCAAGGGGCCTTTGACCACAATTTCATCACCCAAAGAAACTTCAACACCCGCAGGCACCATTACAGGATTTTTACCGATACGAGACATTTTTATTCTCCTTATGCCACGTAGCACAACACTTCGCCGCCCACTTTTTGGGCGCGCGCGGCGCGGTCGGTCATCACACCTTTGGGGGTTGATACAATCGCCACACCCAAGCCATTCATCACACGTGGAATATCTGCTGACGCTTTATAAATACGCAACCCCGGGCGTGAAACACGTTCAATGCGTTCAATCACAGGGCGGCCGGCGTAATATTTCAGCGTCAAATCCAAGGTGCTTTTGTTTGCGGTTTCCGCTTTGACGCTATAAGCGTCAATATAACCTTCTTCCTTCAACACCGCGGCAATGGCAGTTTTGATTTTGGAATGCGGCATAGAAACCGAGAGTTTGCCCACCAACTGGGCGTTGCGGATACGGGTCAGCATATCGGCAATCGGGTCGCTCATCGCCATTTTTTTCTCCTTACCAACTGGCTTTCACAACACCCGGGACTTGACCTTCAAAGACCAACTCACGAATTTTATTTCTACACAAACCAAATTTACGGAACACGCCGCGCGGACGACCCGTAATTTGACAACGATTACGCAAACGCGTTGGATTAGCGTTTCTCGGCAAGGCTTGCAATTTCAGGCGAGCTTCGTAGCGTTCAGACTCAGATAAAGCCTGATTGTTGATGATTGCCTGCAAGGCGGCGCGTTTTTGTGCAAACTTATCCACCAACTTGCGGCGTTTTTCTTCACGGTTAATTAAAGAAAGTTTTGCCATCGTGTTTTGCCTCTAATTCTTAAACGGGAATTTGAACGCCAAAAGCAAAGCCTTTGCCTCTGCGTCCGTTTTTGCCGTGGTCGTAATGCTGATATTCATACCGCGCAAAGCGTCCACTTTGTCGTATTCAATTTCAGGGAAGATGATTTGTTCTTTCACGCCCATGTTGTAATTGCCTTGACCATCAAAACCTTTGGCGGCAATACCGCGAAAGTCGCGAACACGCGGCAGTGCGACACTCACCAAACGGTCAATAAACTCAAACATTTTGGGACCGCGCAAAGTAACCATACAGCCGATAGGATAACCTTCGCGAATCTTAAAACCCGCAATGGATTTTTTGGCGCGGGTCGTAACGGGTTTTTGCCCGGCGATTTTTGTCATATCAGACAAGGCATTTTCCAACACCTTTTTATCCGCCACGGCTTCGCCCACGCCCATATTGAGCGTAACCTTTAAAATGCGCGGGACTTCCATCACCGATTTGTAGCCGAATTGCTTTTGCAACTGTGCAACCACTTCTTTTTTGTAAAATTCTTGCAAACGAGCCATTTTTCACCCCTACGCTTGAACCAACTCGCCGTTGGATTTGAAAACGCGCACTTTTTTGCCGTCTTCCATCACTTTGAAACCCACGCGGTCGCCCTTTTGGGTGGCAGGGTTAAAAAGCGCCACGTTGGAGATATGAATCGGCATATCCTTTTCGCGAATACCGCCTTGCTCCCCTTTCATCGGGTTCGGACGCACGTGTTTTTTGGCGCGGTTAATGCCTTCCACAAGCACGTGTTCTGCATCCACACGTTTGGTAACGGTGCCGCGGCGGCCTTTGTCTTTGCCGGTGATCACAATCACCTCATCGCCTTTTTTAATTTTTTGCATTTTTTAACTCCCTACCTTATAAAACTTCAGGAGCCAAAGAAACGATCTTCATAAACCGTTCCGTGCGCAATTCCCGTGTGACTGGTCCGAAAATACGCGTGCCAATCGGCTCTAACTTGGTGTTTAACAAAACAGCGGCGTTGCTATCAAAGCGAATCAAAGAACCATCTTGGCGGCGCACGCCTTTGGCAGTGCGCACAACCACGGCGTTGTAAACATCGCCTTTTTTCACACGACCGCGCGGAGCGGCGTCTTTTACGCTCACTTTGATAATGTCGCCAATGCCCGCATAGCGGCGCTTGGAACCACCCAACACTTTAATACACATCACTGAACGTGCACCGGTGTTGTCGGCCACATTCAGCACAGACTGCATTTGTATCATTTTTAAAAACTCTCCAACTTTACCCGCTCAACACAAAGTTTTGCGGTCAGTATTGGAACCCGTTCGGGTTGAAAAAATATAACCTTTAAATCAACAACTTTAAAAGTTACGCACAAGAAAGGGCGGCATTATAACCGCTCTTTTGAAAAAATCAAGCGTTTTTTTACACAACCACCGCTTTTTCAAGAATTGATGCCAACACCCAACTTTTTGTTTTAGACATCGGAATGCCTTCCACAATCTGCACAATGTCGCCCGTTTTGCATTGGTTCTCTTCATCATGCACGTGGTATTTTTTGGATTTGACCATCACCTTGCCATAAACAGGGTGTTTCACACGGCGTTCCACCAAAACCGTGATGGTTTTGTTCATTTTGTCACTAACCACGCGGCCAGTTAGGCTGCGTTTGACTTTTAATTCTTCACTCATGCTTTCACCTGTTGGGCTTTTTCGGTAAGAAGCGTGCGCACACGGGCAATATCACGGCGCACACTAGAAATTTGACTCACGTTGTTTAATTGTTGCGTGGCAAATTGCATGCGCAAATTGAATTGCGCTTTTAAAAGCGACTTCAATTCGCCCTTTAATTCTTCCACGCTTTTGGCGCGTAATTCTTTGGCTTTCATAAACTCACCTCGCTAAATCAAATGGCGCGTTACAAAAATGGTTGAAATCGGCAATTTGGCAGCTGCCAAAGAAAATGCCTCACGTGCCAATGCTTCTGGCACACCGTCCATTTCATACAAGACTTTGCCGGGTTGAATTTCAGCAACCCAATATTCTGGATTACCTTTGCCATTCCCCATACGCACTTCCGCTGGTTTTTTGGAAATGGGTTTATCAGGAAAAACGCGAATCCAAATGCGCCCGCCCCGTTTGATATGGCGTGTCATTGCACGGCGCGCGGCTTCAATTTGGCGTGCAGTCAAGCGGCCGCGACCCGTGGCTTTTAAACCCCATTCACCAAAAGAAACATCTGTTCCAACGGTTGCCAGACCGCGATTGCGACCTTTTTGTTCTTTACGGTATTTACGCCGATTAGGTTGCATCATTTTTCAGAACCTGCCTTTCTAACCCGTTTTACAGACTTGTTTTCACCTTCACGTTTAAACGTGCGGGTTTTGGGTTTGTCGTTTTCTGTGCGAAGAGTTTTTTCCACGGTCAACGCATTATTTTTTTCAGAATTTTCTGATTTAAAAGGCAATTCGCCTTTGTAAACCCACACTTTGATTCCGATGATTCCATAAGTGGTGCGCGCCTCTGATACGGCATAAGAAATATCCGCACGCAAAGTATGCAAAGGAACACGACCTTCGCGATACCATTCGCTGCGGGCAATTTCCGCACCATTTAAGCGACCAGCGCTCATCACCTTGATGCCTTGTGCGCCCAAACGCATTGCACTTTGCATGGCGCGTTTCATCGCACGGCGGAACATAATGCGTTTTTCTAATTGTTGCGCAATGGAATCGGCAATAAGTTGCGCGTCCAATTCGGGTTTTCTAACTTCTTCAATGGAAACATGCACCGGCACGCCCATAATGCGATTTAAATCCGAACGCAACTGTTCAATATCTTCGCCTTTTTTGCCAATAACAACGCCCGGGCGCGCAGAAAACACCGTTACCCTTGCGTTTTTGGCGGGGCGTTCAATCAACACACGGCTAACCGAAGCGTGTGAAAGTTTACGTTTTAAATATTCCCGAACCTTCACATCTTCATGCAACATTTTGGAAAAATCTTTGCCGTGGGCAAACCAACGGGAATTCCAATCTTTGGTTACGGATAAGCGAAAACCAACCGGATGAATTTTTTGTCCCATAATTGCTCCTAATCCGCAACAGTAATGAAAATGTGGCAGGTGGGTTTAACAATGCGATTCCCACGTCCTTTGGCACGCGCCGTAAAACGTTTTAACACACGCGCTTTTTCCACATAAATGGTAGAGACTTTGAGTTCATCAATATCCGCCCCGTTGTTGTTTTCCGCATTTGCAATGGCGGATTCCAACACTTTGCGAATAATCAATGCGCCTTTTTTAGGACAAAAAGTCAATATATTCAAGGCTTCTGCCACTTTTTTGCCACGCACAAGGTCTGCCACCAGCCGACCTTTTTGCGCGGAGAGGCGAACCCCTTTTAAACTTGCACAAGTTTGCATGTTGTCCGCTCCCTATTATTTCTTGGCTTTCTTGCCGCCCGCATGACCTTTGAAGGTGCGAGTCAAAGAAAATTCGCCAAGCTTATGCCCGACCATATTTTCCGTGACATACACCGGCACATGTTGGCGCCCGTTATGCACTGCAATGGTTAAACCGATAAATTCCGGCAAAATGGTCGAGCGACGCGACCAAGTTTTGATCGGACGCTTATCGCCAGAGGCTTTTGCCGCATCCACTTTGCGCACCAAATGCCCATCGGCAAAAGGTCCTTTTTTAAGAGATCGTGCCATTTTCAAATCACCTCTTAACGTTTATGACGACGCTGAACAATCATATTGTTCGTGCGTTTATTTCTACGCGTGCGGTAGCCTTTGGTTGGTTGCCCCCAAGGACTAACAGGAACGCGACCTTCACCCGTGCGGCCTTCACCACCGCCATGCGGGTGATCAATTGGGTTCATCACCACACCGCGCACTGTTGGGCGAATGCCACGCCAACGCATTGCACCGGCTTTGCCGAATTTACGCAGGTTGTTTTCTTCGTTGCCAACTTCGCCAATTGTGGCACGACATTCAATATGCACACGCCGCACTTCGCCCGAGCGCAAACGCAGTTGGGCATAAGCACCTTCACGGGCTAAAAGTTGCACCGAAGAACCTGCCGAGCGTGCGAGTTGTGCGCCTTTGCCCGGGTGCATTTCCACACAACAAATGGTGGTACCCACGGGAATATTGCGAATAGGCAAAGCATTGCCCGGTTTAATTGGCGCTTCGGCACCGCTCAAAACTTGTTGACCGGCCTTCATCCCTTTGTTTGCAATAATGTAGCGGCGTTCGCCATCGGCATAACAAAGCAGAGCAATATGCGCCGTGCGGTTTGGGTCGTATTCCAAACGCTCCACTTTGGCTGGAATACCATCTTTATTACGCAAAAAATCAATCAAGCGATAGGCTTGTTTGTGACCGCCGCCTTGATGACGCACGGTAATATGCCCGTGGTGATTGCGGCCAGCGTGTTTTTTCTTGTTTTCAACCAAGCCAGCAAAAGGGCGACCTTTGTGCAACTCGGGATGCACAACCTTCACCACGCCACGCCGACCGGGCGAAGTTGGTTTGACTTTAACGAGCGCCATCGAAGCCTCCTTCTACAAAATTGATTTCAAAGCCTTCTTTTAAGCGCACAAAAGCCTTTTTCCACGATTTTTGTTTACCCACAAAACCGCGAAAACGTTTTACTTTACCGTGCGTGTTTAAGACTTGAACCGACTCAACTTCCACTTTAAACATTAAAGCCACGGCGGCTTTGATTTCAAGTTTGGTTGCGTTTTTCAAAACGCGAAACACCACTTGGCGATTTTTTTCACCCACAAGCGTTGCTTTTTCAGAGATTTGTGGGGCAAGCAACACTTGCATCAAACGTTCTTCATTCATACCCAAAACTCCTCAAATTTTGCAATCGCTTGGCGAGTGGCTACAACCTTTCCAAAACGCAACAACACCCAAGGGTTTACTTCTTGTGCTTCATAAACCCAAACTGTTGGCACATTGCGGGATGCCAAATACAAGTTTTCATCCAACTCATCGGTTGCAATCAACAAGTTTTCTTGTGGTAAACCCAAATCTTTTAATTTCGCCAAAAAGCCTTTGGTTTTGGGCGAGTCAACTTTTAAAGAATCCACCACAATCAAGCGTTCTTGGCGCAACAATTCAGAAAAAATTGCCGCCATCCCAACGCGATACATTTTGCGGTTGACCTTTTGCGTAAAGTTTTCTAATGGAGAATTAGGAAAAACCCTACCGCCCCCGCGCCACAAAGGCGAACCATTGCTACCCGCACGTGCGCGCCCTGTGCCTTTTTGCCGCCAAGGTTTGGTGGTGGTGTGGCGCACTTGAGCGCGTGTTTTTTGTTGGCGGTTGCCAAGCCTTGCATTCGCTTGATAAGCAACAACCAACTGATGAACCAAAGCTTCATTGTAATCGCGTGCAAAAAGCGCGTCAGAAGCTTCCATCTCTGTGGAGGTGCCCGGGGAAACTAAAACTTGTAATTTCATTTGCCGGCCTCCTTCGTATCTTTAATGCTATGGCGAATGGCAACATAAGCACCCTTGGCACCGGGCACAGCACCTTTAACAAGCAAAAGCTGGCGCGCTTCATCCACGCGCACAACTGTCAAACCTTGTTGCGTAACCTTTGCATCGCCCAAATGCCCTGCCATTCTTTTGCCCGGAAAAACACGACCCGGATCTTGCGCTTGGCCGATAGAACCGGGCGCATTGTGAGACACCGAATTGCCGTGGGAAGCGCGGTTAGATGCAAAATTATGGCGTTTAATCCCGCCTTGAAAACCTTTACCAATGCTTTTTGCCGTTACATCTACCTTTTGACCTTCGGCAAAAAGCGTAACATTCAAAACATCGCCGGCTTTGATTTTTTCAAGTTCCGACTCATTTACACGGAACTCTTTTAAGGCTCGCGCTGGCTCCACCCCTGCTTTGGCAAGATGCCCAGCCATAGGTTTGATAACGCGCGAGGCTTTTCTGCTGCCAAAAGCCACTTGCACGGCGGCATAGCCGTCGTTTTCTGGCGTTTTGACTTGCGAGACGCGGTTGTTGGATACATCCAGCACCGTTACAGGAACGGAAAGACCGTCCGCTGTAAAAATGCGGGTCATCCCAACCTTGCGACCAACAAGGCCTAGACTCATATTATTCTCCTTCGCCTTTTACTGCGATTGGTAAAAGGCACCATCACAAAAAACGGCGCATTATACGCCTAAAAAAAATTATTGCAACTTAATTTCTACATCCACACCAGCGGGCAGATCCAATTTCATCAAAGCGTCCACTGTTTTATCGGTCGGATCCACAATATCCATCAAACGCAAATGCGTGCGGATTTCAAATTGATCGCGCGAAGCCTTATTGACGTGCGGTGAACGCAGAACATCAAAACGTTGCTTGCTGGTTGGCATCGGCACAGGGCCTTTTACAAGTGCGCCCGTGCGTTTGGCGGTTTCCACAATTTCCTGCGCCGATTGATCAATCAAACGATAATCAAAGGCTTTTAAACGAATGCGAATTTTTTGGTTTTGCATAATCTTTACTCAAAGAACAAGGGCTTTGAAACGCCCAACAAAGAACGATGATTTTCCACGGTCAACGCTGAATTTTTTTCAAAAAAATTGCGCATCTACCGTGGATTTTTGCTTTCTACTTCCTCTTTCTACTTCCTACTCGATAATTTTACTCACCACGCCGGCACCAACCGTTCTGCCACCTTCGCGA
>JBNMHE010000090.1:0-7678 GCA_050872585.1 Rhodocyclales bacterium
CAAATCTGGTGCTTGGTATTCTTTAAACGGCAATAAAATCGGGCAAGGCAAAGAAAATGTGCGCGAATTTTTCCGTCAAAATCCAGACAAAGCGCATGAAATTGAAGCCAAAATCAGAGAAAAAATAAAAGAAAAACGCGAAAAAGAAACGCGTAAAAATGCGTCTGCCGCCACGCAAGAAGCAATTTTGGAATAAAAATGGCTCGCAGTTTGCGTGAAAAAGCGCTTTTTTTATTAAGTCGGCGCGAATACGCTCCAAAAGAGCTTTTCGCGCGCTTAATGCGTTATGAAGAAGCAGAAGAATCTTCGGTTTTAAAACTAATTGAAGAACTTGTTCAACTCAACTATTTAAACGAATTGCGTTATGCCCAAAGTCGCGTGCGCGAACAACAAGCGCGTTTTGGCAACCGCAAAATTGTGGCGATGCTCAAAGAAAAAGGCGTAAAAGATTCCATTATTGAACAAGCTTTTTTAGAAATAGAAGAAGAATCCAAGCGCTGTTTTGCCGTTTGGCAAAAAAAATTCACCGCGCCCAACAATGCCCAAGAATTTGCCAAACAAGGACGTTTTTTGTGTTCACGCGGTTTTGCACCCAATATGGTCACAAAACTTTTGAAAACATTACAAAATTATTGTTAAAAAATTTTTGAAAAAAATTTGAGGTTGACCGTGGAAAAAACGCAACTCATTGCCAAAAACTTAAAAAAAACATACAAAAACAGAACGGTGGTTGAAGATGTTTCTTTTTTGGTGGAATCGGGCGAGGTTGTGGGTTTGTTGGGCCCCAATGGTGCGGGCAAAACCACGTGTTTTTATATGATTGTGGGCTTGGTTGGTGCCGATGCAGGTGAAATTTTTATTGCCAATACGCCTCTAACGCATTTGCCAATGCACAAACGCGCGCAGTTGGGTTTGTCTTATTTGCCGCAAGAAGCCTCTATTTTTCGCAAACTCAATGTGGAAGAAAACATTCGCGCCATTTTGGAATTAACCTACAAAGAACGCTCAGAAATTGAATTGCGTTTGGAAAATCTATTGGGCGAGTTAAACATTACCCACGTCAAAGATGTCAATGCGGCAGCTTTATCCGGAGGCGAGCGCAGACGTGTTGAAATTGCCAGAGCTTTGGCCACTTCCCCGCGTTTTATTTTATTGGATGAACCTTTTGCCGGCGTGGATCCTATTGCGGTGTTGGATATTCAAAAAATCATTGTTTTTTTGAAAAACAAAGGCATCGGCGTTTTGATTACCGACCACAATGTGCGCGAAACTTTGGGCATTTGCGACCATGCATGGATTATTAACGATGGCAAAGTTTTGGCAAGTGGCGCACCTCAAAAAATTGTAGAAAACGAAAAAGTGCGTCAAGTTTATTTGGGCGAACATTTTAGGCTCTAAAAAATGGCATTCCAGCAAAGTTTGCAAATCAGACTTTCTCAGCAACTGGCGCTCACACCGCAGTTGCAACAATCTATTCGTTTGTTGCAAATGTCGCATTTGGAAATGATGCAAGAAATTTCCGCTTTAATGGCAGACAATCCTTTATTGGAATACACCGAAGATTTTTCTGAAACTTCACCACAAGAAGCAACATTAAGCGATGCACCTTACGAACAAACTAGTGAACAACAAAATGAATCCAACCAAGATTTAGACGATGCGCGTTTTGAAAGCGAAGTAGGCGATGTGAAAATAAAAAATCGCAACGATTCCGGCGAAGATGAAGACGATTGGCAAGCTTTTCAAACATCCGAAGAAACCTTAACCGAACATTTGGAAAAGCAATTGCAATTTTTAAATTTAAGCGACAGAGACCGCGGATTATGCGTTTTTATCATTGAAAATTTGGATGAAGATGGTTATTTGCGCACATCATTGGAAGAATTGCATCCAAGTTTGCCAGCAGATTTAAATTTTTCATTGGACGAACTCTATGTTGCGCTTTGTTGGGTGCAACGATTAGAACCTTTGGGCGTTGCCGCACGTTCTATTGAAGAATGCTTAACCTTGCAATTACAAAACGAAAAAGAATTGCCCATGCGCAATTTGGCTTTGGAAATCGTGGCACATTATTTGCCTTTGCTGGCCAACAAAGATTTTGCCACTTTGAAACGTGAACTCAATGAAAATGAAGAAAACATCAAAGCGGCACAACTTTTAATTTTGAAACAAAACCCCAAACCGGGCGCCAATTTTGGGCAAACACAACAACAATATATTGTGCCGGAAGTGGTGGTGCGCCGCTTAAAAAACACATGGAAGGCTTATATCAATCCCAATGTTTATCCCCGATTGCGCGTGAACTCTTTGTATGCCAGCGCCATCAAGGCCCAGCGCGAAGGGCACGATATGGGATGCAAATTGCAAGAAGCCAAATGGTTGGTCAAAAACATAGAACAACGATTCGATACCATTTTGCGCGTTTCACAAGCCATTGTAGAGCGCCAAAGGGCTTTTTTTGAATATGGCGAACAAGCCATGCGTCCTTTGATTTTAAAAGAAATTGCCCAAGAAGTGGATTTACACGAATCCACCGTTTCACGCGTGACAGCGCAAAAATATATGGCAACGCCCAGAGGCGTGTTTGAATTAAAATACTTCTTTGGCGGGCATGTGGCAACCGATTCTGGAGGCGAATATTCTGTCATTGCCACGCGCGCGATGATCAAAAAAATCATCCAAGAGGAAGACAAAAAAAAACCTTTATCCGATGCCAAAATTTCCGCTTTATTAGCAAAACAAGGCATTATGGTGGCAAGGCGCACCGTTGCCAAATACAGAGAAGCATTGGGTTTGGGTTCGGTTGTGGCGCGCAAAATGGAATAAAATTGCAGCGTTTGCTGCAACTCAACAATGCGGATTTTTGCAAAAAATCCACGGTCAACTTAAAATTTTTTTTATTTTTTTAATTTGGGAGATTGCTTTATGAATTTACAAATCAGCGGACATCACATTGATGTTACACCTGCTTTGCGCGAATACGTAGAAACCAAATTGGAACCGGTGGTGCGCCATTTTGACAAAGTTTTGGGCGTGAATGTAATTTTGTCAGTTGAAAAACTCACCCAAATTGCCGATGTAACATTGCGCATTCCGGGCAAAGAATTGCATGTTACGGAACGCCATGAAGATTTATACGCCGCCATTGATTCCATGTTTGACAAACTGGATCGCCAAGTGCAAAAACAAAAACAAAAAATGCAAGAACACCGCGCTTAAAATTTTCAATGCACGTATTTCAAAACATTTTAAAGCCGGAATATATCCGTTTGGATGTGCCTTTGATGAGCAAAAAACGGGTTTTTGAACAAGCCGGCTTTTTATTTGAACCCGTTTTGGGCATTGCGCGCCGCGCCATTTTTGATGCTTTTTTGGCGCGCGAGCGTTTGGGTTCAACCGGTTTGGGTTCAGGCATCGCCATTCCGCATGGCCGATTGGTTGGTTTAAAAGAAACAGTAGGCGCATTTGTGCGCTTACAAAAACCCATTTTGTTTGAATCGCCCGATGGAATGCCGGTGGATTTGCTTTTTTTATTATTGGTTTGCGCCGATTCTTCTGCCGAACATTTGCAAGTGTTGGCCGCCTTAGCCGATGTGTTGTCTCAAGAAAATTTCAGGCAACAATTGCGCAGCGCGCCAACGCCTGAGCATGTTTGGCAGCTTTTTGCAAAGGTTTAAACCATGCCGGCGCATTTGAGTTTGTCCAAACTTTTTGAAGACAACCGCGAAAAACTGCATTTGAATTGGATGAATCAACTCACATCCGCTTCGCGTCAAATAGAACTCAAAACCGCGCACAATTACGGTGCCGATGTGGTCGGTCACATCAACATCATTCACCCAGAACGCTTACAAGTAATGGGACAAGCGGAATACGATTGGGCATTGAACATCGGAAAACGCAAATTTTCACGCATTCTCAAAGATTTATTTGAAGCCGGAACGCCTGCAATGATTGTGGCAGATGGTTTAACACCACCGGAAGAACTTTCACATTTGTGCGAAAAAACACACACGCCTTTAATTGTGACGCCCAAACATTGTTCCGCCGTCATTGATTTATTAAGAATTTATTTGGCAGGACATTTGGCTGATAGCGTTTCTTTGCATGGCGTTTTTATGGAAGTTTATGGTTTGGGCGTTTTAATCACAGGCGATGCAGGAATTGGCAAATCGGAATTGGCTTTGGAACTCATCTCACGCGGACATGGTTTGGTTGCCGATGATATTGTAGAAATGGCAAGAATTGCGCCCGATTTTGTAGAAGGCCGATGCCCAGCAATGTTGCGCGATTTTTTGGAAGTGCGCGGTTTGGGTTTGTTGAACATTCGCACCATTTATGGCGAGACTGCTGTGCGCAACAAAATGCGCTTAACGCTCATTGTGCATTTGCAACAAACCGATTTAGAAGACTGCAACGAGCCGCGTTTGCCTTTAACCAACCAAACACAAGATATTGCCGGCGTGCCCATTTTGAAAACCACTTTGCGCGTGGCGGCGGGTCGCAATTTGGCCGTTTTGCTGGAAGCCGCGGTTTTGAATACCTTATTGAAAATGCGCGGCAAAGATACCAATCAAGAACTCATTGAACGCCAAATGGCACAAATTGAATCGTTTAAAAAATAAAAAAAACAAAACGTTGACCGTGGAAAAATGATTTTTCCACGGTCAACGTGAAATTTTTTAAAAAAAATATGTCGCAATCGCTTGCATTCTTTTTGGAACAAGGCAAAAAAACCATCGGTTTTTTTGAAGCGCGTTTGCTTTTGCAATTTTTAACCGGCAAAACTGCCGCACAAATTTTGTCTTTTGGCGATTCTATTTTTTTAAATCAACAACAAGAACAATTTTGGAAATCGGCCATTGTGCGCCGCCAAAAAGGCGAGCCGTTTTTTTATATTTTGGGAGAAATTGATTTTGCAGGTTTGAATTTTGAAATCTCGCCAGATGTGTTGATTCCGCGCCCAGAAACCGAACTTTTATTATTTAAAGCCATTGATTTTATTCAACAAAATTCAATTGTAAACCTTTTGGATTTGGGCACAGGCAGCGGCATTTTGGCCATTTGTTTGAAAAAACGTTTTCCTTTTTTGCAAGTTTGGGCAAGCGATTTTTCCCAAAATGCGTTAAATATCGCGCAAAAAAATGCAAAAAAAAATGCCGTTGAAATTCACTTTTTAAAAAGCAACTGGTTTGAAAACATCCCCCATTCTTTTGATTTCATTGTTTCCAATCCGCCTTATATTGCCAAAAATGACCCGCATTTGAACAACTTACAATTTGAACCTGCCCACGCTTTAATCGCCCAAGAAAACGGCACCTTGGATTTATCCACCATCATTCAAAACGCACCGCTACATTTAAACCACAACGGCATTTTGTTGTTGGAACACGGGCACAATCAAGGCGATTTCTGCCAAAAAAAACTAAAAGAAAATGGTTTTGTTCACATTTTCACCCAAAATGATTTGGCTCAACTGCCCAGAATTTCAGGTGGAATTAAAATTCCATATCCACTTCATCAAGGCATCAAACCATGATTTTTAACATCAATTTTTCCATGGCTTTACTGCAAGAACCTTATGGCATTTTTTTGTTGTGCGTATGGGTAGCCATTTTTTTGCAAGCACTGATTTGCGCCAATGTTTTGGGCGCTTATTGGCGCAAAACCAAAGAATTTTCCAAACCGCAAACCCTCATTTTGGTGTTGTTGAGTTTGATTTTAAACGCCGATTTGGCTCGTTTATTAGAACTGGCTTTGCATACCGGTTTGTTTAGTTTAAGAAGCGGCATCACACATTTTTTGGTGGCATTTTTATTGAGTTGCTTGGTGCATTTGATGAGAATCAAAAAATGACTCATTCTTTTAATTTAGAACCTTTATTAAACTTAATGAAGGAAAAAAACGAAGAAACAACGCGTATGTTGGGCAAATTGATTGCGGCCGAACAAAATGAAAAAAATCGGCTTTTGCTTTTGGAAAATTACAGAAAAGAATACGCCGACCATTTTTTAAAAACATCGCAAGAAGGCATCACGCCAACCTTACTCAAAAATTACCAAGATTTTTTGGCGCGCATTGATGAAGCCATTGCATCCCAAAAAAAATTGCTTCAAAAAAGCCAAGAAAACAAAGAAAACGGAAAAAAAATCTGGCAAGAACAACACACCAAAATGAAAGCAGTGGATGCTTTGAAAACACGTTTTAATCAAAAAATCACTTTGCTTGAAAACAAACGCGAACAAAAATTGTTGGATGAATTTGCCAACCGAAAATCGCAACATTTTCCACGGTCAACGTAAAATTTTTTTTAAAATTTTTTTAAGTTGACCGTGGAAAAACAACCAATCTTTTGGGTTGCAACATTTTGTTTTGAATCAATGCCGTGCCTAAAAAAAGATTGTCGGCATAAACACGGCAAAGTGAATCTTCGGCTAAAAAATCGCCCGACTTCAAAAAAACAGCGTTGCCGCAAGTAAATTTTGGCAACAAGCGATTTTCCAAATCCACACGCGGCAAAGATTGCAACAAAAAATCAATGGGTTTTAAAAAAACGGCTGGCGATTTTGCATTTTGCAAGGTTTCCAAATCAACCGAATCTTCCAAAGAAAAATCCGCCACGGCGGTTCGCATCAGCGCCGTTAAATGCGCCGCATTGTTTAAAGATTCGCCCAAATCCCTTGCAAGCGCGCGAATATACGTGCCTTTGGAGCAAAACACATCCAAAATTGCCGATTGTTTTGTTTCGTCAAAATCTATGAGTTTTAAAGAAAAAATGCTAATGCGCCGCGCTTGGCGCTCCACTTCCAAACCTTGGCGCGCCAATTTATAAAGCGGTTGACCTTGAAATTTTAAAGCGGAAAACATTGGCGGCACTTGCGCGATTGCGCCTGTGAAACGCGGCAAAATTTTTTCTAATGCTCCACGTGAAAACTGGGCGGTTTTTTCCAAAATAACCACACCTTCTGAATCGCCCGAATCGGTGGCAATGCCAAATTGAATGGTGGCGCGGTATTTTTTGGGCGCGTTTAACAAATCGGCAGAAAACTTGGTTGCCTCGCCCAAGCAAATTGGCAAAAGTCCGCTTGCCAAAGGGTCAAGCGTGCCGCAGTGGCCGGCTTTTTTGGTTTTGAATAAAAACTTAACGCGCCCAAGCGCCGCGTTGGAAGTTATTCCGCGCGGTTTGTTTAAAAGCAAAACGCCGTTTTGTTGGTGATTTTCCACGGTAAACCTAAAATTTTTTTGACGTTTACCGTGGATTTTAAGCATCCGCAGCGGTTTTGGAAAGCGCTTGTTGAATCAAATGTTCCATTTTTTCGCCTTTTAAAACGGAATCATCATAAACAAAATGCAACTGCGGCAAAGTATGCGCGTGCCAATTTTTGCCTAACAAAGAACGCAAAAAAGCGGCGCTGTGATTCAATGCGTGGGCAATTTCCGCGGAATCTTGCGCATTTAAGGTGCTGAAAAAAACCTTGGCGTGCGCGTAATCGGCGGTGAGTTGCACTTCGGTTAAACTCACCCACAACACGCGCGGATCCTTTAATTCCCGAGCGATGAGTTGCGACAAATCGCGCCGAATTTGCGCAGATAAGCGCGCGGTGCGGTGCGGATTTTTTTGCTTTTTCATCGCTTTACAACTGCCGCGCAATTTCTTGGATTTCGTAAATTTCCAATC
>JBNMHE010000091.1:0-7652 GCA_050872585.1 Rhodocyclales bacterium
CAAAAATGTTAGGCAAAAAATGCATTTCCACTTCAATTAAACCCGCACCTTGACAAGCTTCGCACCTGCCACCTTTCACATTAAACGAAAAACGCCCGGGCACATATCCGCGCTCACGCGCTTGCGGCGTTTGCGCCAACAATTCGCGAATAAAGGCAAACAATCCCGTGTAAGTTGCCGGATTAGAGCGCGGCGTTCTGCCAATAGGCGACTGATCCACGTTGATCACTTTGTCCAAAAAATCCAATCCGCTGATGTTTTCAAAATGTGCTGGTGCTTCTTGGCTGTGGTAAAAATGCGCCATGGCGGCTTTCAAAAGCGTTTGGTTGATCAATGTAGATTTTCCCGAACCCGAAACACCTGTAATCACCGAAAACAAACCTATCGGAAACGACACATTGATATTTTTTAAATTGTTGCCTGTTGCGCCTTTTAAAACAATTTGTTTTTCCAAATTGTTGGGGCGGCGCTTGTTGGGAATTTCAATTTTTCTTTTGCCGCTTAAAAAAAGTCCGGTAAGCGACTTTGAATTTTGCGCCACTTCTTTGGGCGTGCCGCACGATACAACGCGCCCGCCGTGTAAGCCTGCGCCTGGGCCCATATCAATTAAAAAATCCGCACTTAAAATGGTTTCTTCATCGTGTTCCACCACAATGACGGAATTGTCCATTTGTTGCAAATTGCGCAAACTCTTAATCAAACGCATATTGTCGCGCTGGTGCAAGCCAATAGACGGTTCATCCAACACATACAAAACGCCAGACAAACCCGAACCAATTTGAGAAGCCAAGCGAATGCGTTGCGCCTCCCCGCCGGATAAAGTCTCAGCACTGCGCGAAAGCGTTAAATAACCCAAACCCACTTCAATTAAAAAAGTCAAACGCGCCAGAATTTCTTTTTGGATTTTTTGCGCAATTTTTGCCAAATGCCCTTTTAATTGTAAGTTTTGAAAAAAATCCAAACAAAGCGTCAGCGGCAAACTATTGATTTCAAATAAATTTTTGCCGTTGATTTTCACATTGCGGGCATGTTGATTCAAACGCGCGCCCAAACAATTTGGACAAGTTTTTTGATTCAACCAACGCGCCAAATGGTCGCGCGTTTTGCCTGCTTCGGTATTGCGATAACGTTTTTGCAAATAATTCAACACACCTTCAAAAGTATGTGTTTTGGTTTCATCTTTTTTATGATCAAAAAAACTATTTTTTGCCCAATAAACAAATGGAATTTTTTCATCATTGCCATTTAATAAAATGTTTTGAATGCTGGCAGACAACTTCTCAAAAGGAACATCCAATGAAAAATGGTAAAAATTTGCCAAACTTTCTAACAATTGAAAATAATAAGGCGAATCTTTTCCCCAACCTTCAATGGCACCTTCGCGCAACGTTTTGTTTTTGTGCAGGATTTTTTCCGAATCAAAAAATTCCAACACCCCCAAACCCGAACAAGTAGAACACGCTCCAAATGGGTTATTAAAACTAAACAAACGGGGCGATAATTCCGGCAAAGCCACATTGCAAAAAGGGCAAGCAAAATGTCCGCAAAAAAGCAATTCCTCATGCGTTTCCAAATTAACAGCAATGGCGCGGTCATTGCCGTATTTCAACGCCATTTCAAAGGATTCTGCCAAACGCGTTTTGGAATCCAACTTGATTTTCAAGCGGTCAATCACCAAATCCACATCATGCTTTGTGGTTTTGGCAAGAACAGGCAAATTGTCCAATTCATACAAAGTGCCATCAATGCGCACGCGCACAAAACCCGCGCGGCGCAAATTTTCAAACAAGGCTTGATGCGCTCCTTTTTTGCCTTTTAAAAGCGGTGCCAAAATCATCATTTTGGTGGATTCTGGAAATTGAAAAACAGAATCCACCATTTGTGAAATGCTTTGCATCGCAAGCGGCACTTGGTGTTCTGGGCAAAATGGCGTGCCGGCGCGCGCAAAAAGCAAACGCAAATAATCGTGAATTTCCGTTACCGTGCCCACAGTTGAGCGCGGGTTGTGATTGGTTGCCTTTTGCTCAATGGCAATGGCTGGCGACAAACCGTCAATATGTTCTACATCGGGTTTTTCCAAACGCGCCAAAAATTGCCGCGCGTAACTGGATAAAGATTCCACATAACGGCGCTGCCCTTCGGCATAAAGCGTATCAAAAGCAAGCGAAGATTTCCCCGAACCAGAAAGTCCGGTGATAATCACCAACTTGTTTTTGGGGATTTCCAAATCTATATTTTGTAAATTGTGCGTGCGCGCACCGCGAATAGAAATAAAATCCATTTTTGAAAAAAATTTTGCGTTGACCGTGGAATTTTGAAAATTTTAAAGTTTTTGGGCAAGCAAAAAATAATTCACCGATAAATCTTGGCTTAAAACAAAAGTTTGCGTGGCAATGGAATAAGACAAGCCTTGAAATTGCTTAACCGACAAACCCTCCGATTCACAAAAACGCGCCAACTCAGCAGGTTTGATGAATTTATCAATGGCGTGCGTGCCGCGCGGCAACCATTTTAAAACGTATTCCGCGCCCAAAATGGCAAACAAATAAGATTTGAAGGTGCGGTTGAGCGTGGCAAAAGCCACAAAACCGCCGCGTTTGGCCAATTTTGCACAATTTTGCACAATTAAAGCAGGTTGCGGCACGTGTTCCAACATTTCAAAACACGTCACCAAATCAAAAGATTCGGGCGTTTTTTCGGCGAGTTCTTCTGCGCGGATATTTTGATAATCCACCGTTAAACCCGATTCCAACAAATGCAAACGCGCCACTTCCAATAAATCAGAAGACAAATCAATGCCCAAAACCTTGCCGCCTTTTTGCGCCATTGCTTCGCTTAACAAACCGCCGCCGCAGCCCACATCCACAATGTTTTTGTTTTGAAAATCACCAATGGAATTTGCCAACCAATTGACGCGCAAGGGATTAATTTGATGCAAAGCACGCATCGGCCCGTTTTCATCCCACCAATGATGCGCCAAATCAGAAAATTTTTTCAACTCCACAGAATCCGCATTGTGCATGGTTGTTTTCCAAAAAAGAAAGCCCTGCAAATCGGCAGGGCTTTTTATTTTATTTTTTTGATTCAAAAATTAACGCGTGCCGATCAATTCAATGTCCACACGGCGATCGGGTTGCAAGCATTCAATCAAGGCTTTGCGTGATTTTTGCGTGCAAGTGTTGCCCGTTACGCTTTGCATTGCGCCTTTGCCTTCGGTATAAACACGGTCAGCGGCAATGCCTTTGGAAACCAAATAATTGCGCACAGCAGCAGCACGGCGTTCAGACAAACGTTGATTGTAAACAGCAGAACCCAAACGATCGGTATGCCCCACAGCCAAAATCACTTCCAAATTGATGGCTTGAGCTTGAGCCGCCAAATCATCCAATTTGGCTTTGCCTTCAGGACGCAAAGTGGCTTTGTCAAAATCAAACAAAGCATCTGCCGCAATAGAGATTTTGTCTGCGGTAGGACGCATAGCAGGAGAGGCACGACCACCTTCACAAGCTTCACGGGGCAACAAATCACGGTCGCACTCACAACCAGCCGGATCTGAAGCAGCAGCAGCAGGAGTCCAAAAACCTGTGCGCCAGCACAAATCATAACCACTGGTGGTTACTTCGTCACGCGTATCAGTAACATACACGCGCTCTTGCGCTTGAGCCACACCAAAACCAGCAATTAAAGCAGCTGCAAGCAAAGTTTTTTTAGCGATATTCATTAGTCAATTCCTCGAGGGTGAATGATGTTTAAATACTTTAACCCATTTCAAGCAAAATTGCCCAAACAAGTTTGCGCCTATTTTGCCACATCCAACACCTTGCCGCAAAATTTTTGCGTTGTTTTTTTGCAACTTTGTATTTTTTTTACAACAATGAAAGCGTGTTAAAATAGCGCATTTTTTTACACTTTACACTGAACGCATTATGAGCGACCAACTTCCTTTATTTGCCAAAGAAACCATCCATATCAGCCTAGAAGACGAAATGCGCCGTTCCTATTTGGATTATGCCATGAGCGTCATTGTTGGGCGTGCCTTGCCCGATGTTCGCGATGGCTTAAAACCGGTGCATCGCCGCGTGCTTTATGCCATGAATGAACTGGGTAATGATTGGAACAAAGCCTACAAAAAATCCGCCCGCATTGTGGGCGATGTCATTGGTAAATACCACCCGCACGGCGACCAAGCGGTTTATGACACCATCGTGCGCTTGGCGCAATATTTTTCCATGCGTTATATGTTGGTTGATGGGCAAGGCAACTTCGGTTCAGTCGATGGCGATCCACCAGCAGCAATGCGTTACACCGAAATTCGTATGGCCAAAATTGGGCATGCTTTGTTGGAAGATTTGGATAAAGAAACCGTTGATTTTTCACCCAATTATGATGGCACAGAAGAAGAGCCGCAAGTATTGCCCACGCGCTTGCCTAATTTGTTGGTCAATGGTTCTTCTGGTATTGCAGTGGGATTGGCCACCAACATTCCGCCGCACAATTTAAAAGAAGTGGTCAATGCGTGTTTGGAATTTATAAAAAATCCAGCGTTGACCGTGGAAAATTTAATGCAATTCATTCCCGCGCCGGATTTTCCAACAGGAGGCTTTATTTATGGATTAGAAGGCGTGCGCGAGGCTTACCGAACCGGGCGCGGCCGCGTGATTATGCGCGCCAGAACGCACATTGAGCAACTCAAAAAAGGCGATAAACAAGCCATTATTGTGGATGAATTGCCTTATCAAGTGAATAAAAAAGTTCTCATTGAAAAAATTGCCGAAATCACCAATGAGAAGAAAATTGAAGGCATTGCGCACATTCAAGATGAATCGGATAAATCCGGCATGCGCATTGTGATTGAATTAAAACGCGGGCAAAACGCCGAAGTGGTTTTGAATAATTTATTCAAACAAACCAAACTGCAAGATAGTTTTGGGATGAATATGGTGGCGCTGGTCAATGGCAAGCCTTCTTTATTAACCTTGCCCGAAATGTTGCAACATTTTATTGCGCATCGGCGAGAAGTGGTCACGCGCCGCACCTTATTTGAATTGAAAAAAGCCAAAGAACGCGGGCACATTTTGGAAGGTTTGGCAGTGGCGCTCTCCAATGTGGATGAAATTATCGCTTTAATTAAAGCTGCGCCCACGCCCAGTGAGGCCAAGAAAAATTTAATGGGTCGACCGTGGAAAAGTCCGCTGGTTGACCAAATGTTGACCCGCGCTGCCGTGGATTCTTTCCGCCCAGAAGATTTGTTGCCCGAATACGGCGCCAAACCCGATGGTTATTATTTAAGCGATTTGCAAGCGCAAGCCATTTTGGAATTGCGTTTGCAACGTTTAACCGGATTGGAGCAAGAAAAAATCTTAGCCGAATACCGCAGCGTGATGGACAACATTGCGGATTTGATAGACATTTTGGCCAAACCGGCACGCATTAACGCCATTATTTCCGAAGAATTAACCGCCATCAGCACCCAATTTGGCGATGAACGCCGCTCAGAAATTGTGTGCGCCACCAGCGATATTGAAACGGAAGATTTAATCACGCCACAAGATATGGTGGTCACTTTATCCAATGCCGGTTACATTAAAGCACAGCCTTTGTCTGATTATCGTGCGCAACGCCGTGGTGGGCGCGGCAGAAAAGCCACCGGCGTTAAAGATGAAGATTTTGTAGAACAACTTTTTGTTGCCAACACCCATGATTATTTGCTTTGTTTTTCTAATCGCGGGCGTTGTTATTGGTTGCGCGTTTTTGATGCGCCGCAAGGCGGTTACCATTCTCGCGGCAAACCCATTGTGAATCTTTTCCAATTGGAAGTAGGCGAACGAATCAACACGGTGTTGTCCGTTAAAAATTTTGATGCCGAACATTATATTTTCCTTGCCACACAAGCGGGCGTGGTGAAAAAAATGTCTTTGGCAGATTTTAACCGTCCGCGCAAAACAGGTTTGAATGCAGTCAGTTTAGACGAAGGTGATTATTTAATCGGCGCAGCCTTAACCAATGGTGAAAACGATATTGTTTTGGTATCGGATGCGGGCAAAGCCGTCTGGTTTAATGAATCGGAAGTGCGCTCTATGGGCAGAACAGCGCGCGGTGTGCGCGGAATGAAGTTAAAAGAAAAACAACAAGTCTTGTCCTTGCTTGTGGCGCAAAATGACCAAGAAAGCGTTTTGGTGGTCACCGAAAATGGTTACGGCAAACGCAGCAAATTGGCAGAGTTTCGCCATTCTTCACGCGGCACGCAAGGCGTCAATGCCATTCAATTATCCAAACGCAATGGCGCGGTCGTTGCCGCACGTTTGGTTCAAGATGATGACGAAATTATGCTCATCACTTCCGGTGGCGTTTTAATCCGCACCCGCGTAAACGAAATGCGCGAAATAGGACGCAATACCCAAGGCGTGACCTTAATCAATTTGGACGAAGGCGAAAAATTAGTCGGTTTGGCCAAAGTGGTGGAAACCGAAGAATCGGAAAATGAAGAACCATGAAAAAATCATTTCATGCGCCCATTGTGGGTTTGATGATTTTTTTAACCTTTATTAGCGCATTCCCGCCTTTATCCACCGACCTTTATTTGCCCGCTATGCCGCATATGGGCGAGCAGTTGAACGCCGATGCCGCCAAAGTGCAATGGACCTTGTCGGGTTTTATGTTTTCCTTTGCGCTTTCTATGCTGCTTTGGGGCCCATTGAGCGACCGCTATGGCAGGCGTCCCATTTTGCTTTGTGGTTCGGCTTTGTTTGTTTTGGCAAGCGTGATGGCGGCCATCTCTTTTAACTTGGAGATGTTGATTGTAGCGCGTTCTTTACAAGGCGCAGGCAGTGCGGCTTTAAGCACAACGGCAATGGCCATTGTGAAAGACCGCTTTGCCGCACATCGCATGGAAAAAATGTTGGCACTCATGCAAACCTTTATTGTTTTGGCGCCGATGTTGGCGCCCATTGTAGGCGCCGCCATGTTGTTGGTAACGTCTTGGCGCGGCATTTTTTGGGTTTTGGCGGCTTGCGGTGTTTTGGCATTTGTGGGTGGTTTGTTTTTTAAAGAAAGTTTGAAAAAACCTTTAAACGGCGCGTGGTATCACAGTTTGGGACGCATTGTTGTGGTATTTCAAAACAAAGGATTTGCCCGACTTTTATTGCTTTTCTCCGCAATGGCCATGCCGTTTATGGCTTATTTGGCGGTTTCTTCGTATATTTTCCAAGATATTTTTCATTTGAGTGCCCAAACTTTTGGATTTTTCTTTGCGGCAACCGCGGGCGTTTCTATGTTGGGCGCCATTGTTTACATCAAATTTTTGCGCCATTTTTCACGCTATTTTTTGCTTTTGGGCGTTTTTGTCAGCGTGGCTTTGGCCGGATTATGCTTAATCTTTTTTGGCAAATTAAATTTGTGGTTATTTACTTTTTTAACAATGACCATCAGCTTTGCGTGTTCGGCATCGCGTGCGCCAGCCACGGTTTTAATGCTTTCCCAATTGGAAAACGACAGCGGCACCGTTTCGGCTTTAATTGGCAGTTTTGCGTTTTTATTTGGCGCATTGTCTATGTTTTTGTGTTCTTTGCCTTGGTCAAATTTAATTGTCGCTTACGGCAGCATCAGTTGCATTTTGGGCGTTTTTGCCAGCATTGTTTGGATTATTCTCAACC
>JBNMHE010000092.1:0-7596 GCA_050872585.1 Rhodocyclales bacterium
CGATGTGGCTGAAATTGAAAAAGCCATCACCCAAAACAAACTCAATGTTGTGAAAATTTTGCTCACCCACGGCCACATTGACCACGCGGGCGGCGCCTTTGCGCTTGCCAAAAATTTAAATGTTGCCATTTGGGGGCCACACAAAGGCGATTCTTTTTGGCTCAATGCAATGCCGCAACAAGCGCGCACTTTTGGTTTTCCTGATGTTTTGCCTTTTGAACCTGAAAAATGGCTAAACGAAGGCGATGAAATTACATTTGGCAAAGAAAAATTAAATGTGTTGCATTGCCCCGGCCACACGCCCGGGCACGTGGTTTTTGTGAATCAAAAAAACAAAATTATGCAAGTGGGCGATGTGCTTTTTCAAGGCTCCATCGGCAGAACGGATTTTCCGCGTGGCAATTTTGATGATTTAATCGCTTCCATCAACAACAAACTTTTGCCTTTGGGCGATGATTTTGTTTTTGTTTCAGGTCATGGTGAATGCTCTTCTTTGGGTGAAGAAAAGCGGCATAATCCGTTTTTGCAGTAAATTTTTCAAAAAAAATGGGAGTTGACCGTGGAAAATTCTCCAAAAGCCTTGATTTTGCTCTCGGGCGGTTTGGATTCTTTAACCGTTTTGGCGATTGCCCAAAACAAAGGTTATTCTTGCCACGCTTTGTCTTTTGATTATGGCCAGCGCCATTGGGCTGAATTGAATGCGGCAAAACAAATCGCCCAACATTACCAAATTCCGCAAGAAATTTTTGCGTTTCCTTTGAATCAATTTGGCGCTTCTTCCTTAACCGATTGCCATTTGAAGGTGCCAACAGATGGCGATTTTAATTTTGAAAAAAACGGCATTCCCAACACATATGTTCCCGCACGCAACACGGTTTTTTTGGCAGTTGCTCTGGCTTGTGCGGAAGCGCAGAAAATTCCTAACATTTTTATTGGCATCAATGCGGTGGATTTTTCCGGTTATCCCGATTGCCGTCCGATTTTTTTGAATGCTTTTCAAAATTTGGCCAATGTGGCAACAGATTTTCCAATTCAAATACACGCCCCGCTTTTGAACCTTTCCAAAGCCAACATTATTCAAACAGGCACAAGGCTTGGCGTGGATTATGCGTTGAGCGTTTCTTGTTACCAAGCGGATAAAAACGGCTTTGCTTGCGGCGTTTGCGATTCTTGCCGCTTGCGCCGCCAAGGTTTTGTGGATGCCAACATTGCCGACCCCACGCTTTACCAAAATTAAAAAATAAAAAAATGCACACTTTGCGCTTACCAGAAACTTTTAAAGCAAGTCAATCCTTGCCAACCGAATGGTTGAAGGTGTTGCCGTTGCAACAACAAGCCGATGCCAAAGCGCTTTTTGCTTTGCAACAAAAAATCATCAATTTAGACCATGCCATCTTGCCCATTGAGCAAAAAATAGAACGTGCGGAAGTGTTGCGTTGCGCGGTTGTGCCGTTGTTGGAACGCGCCATGCCGCTTTTTTCGCACAAAGCCGTTCCCCAGACCGCAACTGAGCATGCGCTTTTTGTGTTAAACGCCAACACTTTAAAACATTTGATGTTGATTTATTTGCGCGCATTAGGGGCATTGTTGCGCAAAAACAACAGGGCTTTGTTGGAGTTGGCATTGCATCGCGCTGTTTTGTTAAACCGACAATGGCAATGGCAATTTTTTGTTTCACAACGCATGATTCACAAGGAAAGCGTGGCATACCTTTTGTATTGTTTGAATTTTGGCAAAGCGCACCAATTGTTGCATGCCGAATTAAACGATGCCGCTTTTGTTCAATTGGGCAAAAGTTCTGTTGGCGGACAAATTGCTTGGGCATTGTTGATGATTGCCGCGCGGCCATTGCGTTTGAATTTGAACGAATGCAAAGTCACGCAACGCATTGCTGCGCGTTGGCGTGAGATGATTACTTTTGATTTTCAAAAACAACACGATGGCGCCGTTTCGTTTAGCGAACTTTATGCGCAAACGCCAACTGAATCGCAATTGTGTTGGGTGGATTTTTCTTTTGTGTTAAAAAAAATCAACTCCCGCATGGCAGCGTTAAATCGTGGTTTAACGCCTGCGCAAATCAAATTTGGCAGTTATTTAAACGCATTCCAATGCAAAAATTTGTTGCAAGTTTTAAAACAACGTTTGACGCAAATGATGAGTTTTCCGCACATTCCGCCGCAAGATATCCGCGCCCAACAAACTGCGTTTTATATGCATGTTTTCAAAGATTATCCTGCCTTGGAACAAGCCAAACATCCATCATTTGAAACATGGTTGCAGTTGGACAATTTTTGTTGGCGCGATGCGCAACAAGAAGGTGCACGGCATTTTTCGCCGCATTTGGTGCTCACAGATTCGCCTTTGCGTTTGGGAATGCTCAGCGCTTTGTGTGAAGATGCTTTTGGCGGCTTGTTTGCTTATGTGGAATGGTTTTCCAAACACGTGGAATTTGGGCACTATGAAGACAACAACCAGCGCCATCCCATTTTTTTTGTGCCCGATATTCAAAATGAAGTGTTGGTTGCCTTTGAAAATCCTTTAACTTTACACCAAACTTATGTTTTATCCGGTTGCAGTCAACCAAGTTTTACGCCTTTGGAATGTTTGGAACACGGTGCGAATTTTTATCGTTATCGGGTGCAATAAAATGTTTTTTCCACGGTAAACTCTTATTTTTTTTCAAAAATTGTAATAATGCGAACCCCTTTTTCTTTGGTGCATATTGCAGAATGCGCATCCACCAATATCAGCGTGTTGGAATATCCCACGCAAACGGTGCTTTGGGCGGATTGTCAAACGCACGGCAAAGGCAGACGCGGGCATTCTTGGGAATCGCCCAAAGGCAGCGGGCTTTATTTTTCGCTTTATTTAAACCAAAAAGCCAACACCACTTTGCCGCTTTCAAGCGCTTTGGCGGTGTGGAATGCTTTAACAAAATTGGGCGCTGGCAATTTGTTTTTAAAATGGCCAAACGATATTTTTTTTAAAAATCAAAAAATTGGCGGCATTTTGGTGGAACAATACCAAGAAAATTGCGTGGTGGGAATCGGTCTGAATTTAAAAACGCCCAACATTGTGGGCGCGCCTTATCCGCTTTCTGATTTAACCCAAGCCTTTTTGCCCCAAACTTTGCCCAACCATCAACAAATGGTTGAAAGCATTGTGCAAGAATGCGCTTTGCAATTTCAACAAACTTTTTGCGCACAAAAATGGCAAAGCCACGCGTTGTGGCTTAATCAAATTGTGCAGTTGCGCACCGAAAACGGCAATTTTGAAGGCACTTTTTTGGGCATCAACGATGATGGCGCTTTGTTGTTAAGCGGTTTTTCCGAAGTTTTTTATTCTGGTAGTTTAAGATGCCCATCGTGTGTTTAGATTCTGGCAATTCGCGCTTGAAATGGGGAATTTGGCTGAAAGGTTGGCGCGAACAAGGCTCTTTGGCTTATACCGATTTGGAAACATTAGAAGAATTGGGGGCGCGCTGGAAAACGCCTTCGCGGATTTTGTTGGCACAAGTGGCAACGGAATCGCGCGTGGCAAAAATAGAACAAAGTATTCCGCATTGGAAAAATCGCATTGAAAAAATTCGCGCCACTTCTTTTTTGTGCGGTGTGAAAAATGCTTATCTCCAGCCAGAAACTTTGGGTGCCGACCGCTGGTGTGCTTTAATTGGCGCTTGGGGAAGAACGCATCGCGCAAGCATCGTGGTGATGAGCGGCACCGCCACAACCATTGATTCTTTAGATTCCAAAGGCCATTTTTTAGGCGGAATGATTTTGCCGGGTTTGGGCTTGATGCGGCGCGCTTTGGCGCGCGAAACCGCTAAACTTTCTTTTGGTAAAGGCGATTTTACGCCTTTTCCCATTAGCACTTTTGATGCCATTGCCACCGGTTCAATTGAAACGCATTTGGGCGCCATTGACCGCGCTTTTTTGCGTTTAAAAGAAAAAGAAGAAGATGTGCGCGTGATTTTATCCGGCGGCAATTCGCGTTTTTTGGCAAAATTCATCACTTTGCCGCACCAGCAAATTGACAATTTGCCTTTGGAAGGCTTGCGCCGCATTGCTTTTGAAAAAAACATTGAACATTAAACATTTTTGTTAAACTAATGCCATTTTTAAAAAAGGAGAAACACAATGGGTATTTTGGATTGGCTCTTGAAAAAAGATTCAAACGCTGACAGCAAAGACGACGTTGACTTTGACGAAGGCGAAGAAATGTTTGCCGGTTTGAATATGAAAGATGCCATTGACGCACACTTGGCGTGGTATAAAAAATTGGAGCGCGCCATTGCGGACAAATCCGCCGCTGGTTATGAAATCAGCAATGTGGCCGCAGACAACCAATGCAAATTGGGCATTTGGGTTTACAAAGACGCCAAAAAATTCAAAACATTGCCGGAATATGAAGCATTGCGCAAAAGCCATGCGGATTTTCATATGTTGGCCGGCGAGATTTTAATTTTGATTCGCGATGGCGAGTTTGAACAAGCTACGCAACGCGTGCGCCGCGACTTGCGCCGTGCTTCTGACCACGTGCAGTTGAATTTGATTCGTTTGTGTTCGCGCGCCAACGCTTCTTAAAAAAATCTGCGCCAATTTTTTGAAAAAAATTTTGGGTTGACCGTGGATTTTCGGTTTTCGCTTTTTTTTAAAAAATTGGCGCGCGATTTTTTTAAACAAAACAATAAATATTAAGAAACAACAAACAAATAAAAAAAATAAAAAAATCAATTAAGGTTATTCTTTTTTTATTTTCAACCTTTCTTTAAACTTTGAAAAAAATGAACATACCCCACATTCAATCCATTTTGGAAAAACTCACCAATTTGGAAACAAACAAAGCATTTGATTTTCAAAACATCCACATCAACGGCGATGAAGTGGCTTTGGAAGTTGTTTTGGCTTATCCAGCAAAGTCGCAATTTGAAAGCATTCGCGAGCAAATTCAAGCGGCAATTGTGAAAAAATATCCCCAAGCGCAAGTGCACATTGGCATTGAAACCAAAATTATTGCGCACAAAGTGCAAAACAATTTAAAACCTTTGCCCGGCATTAAAAATATCATTGCCATTGCTTCTGGCAAAGGCGGCGTTGGCAAAAGCACAACAGCGGTCAACATTGCCTTGGCGCTGCATCAAGAAGGCGCATCGGTTGGCATTTTGGATGCCGATTTGTATGGTCCTTCACAACCATTGATGTTGGGGCTTTCCAACCAAATGCCCAATGTTTTGCCTAACCAAAAAATGCAAGCGCCTGAAAATTATGGAATCAAAGTGATGTCCATTGGCTTTTTGATTCAAACGGACGATACGCCGATGATTTGGCGCGGTCCGATGGTTTCTGCCACTTTGGAGCAAATTTTGAATCAAACCGAATGGGGCGAATTGGATTATTTGATTGTGGATTTGCCGCCCGGCACCGGTGATGCGCAATTAACACTTTCCCAAAAAGTGCCTTTAAGTGGCGCGGTGATTGTAACCACGCCACAAGATATTGCTTTGATTGATGCCAAAAAAGGGTTGAAAATGTTTGAAAAAGTCAACATTCCCATTTTGGGCATTGTGGAAAATATGAGTTTGTTTGTTTGTCCAAAATGTCAAGCGGAATCGGCCATTTTTGGCAAAGGCGGTGCGGACAAAATGCAACAAGAATATGGCGTGACCATTTTGGGAAAATTGCCGCTGTCGCTGTCCATTCGTGAAAATGCCGATTCTGGCAAACCCAGCGTGATTGCTGATTCTGCTTCTTCTGAAAGCGCAATTTACAAAAAAATTGCGCGCCAAATTGCCATTCAAATTGCGTTGCGCCCCAAAGATTATTCCGCCAAATTGCCCAAAGTGGTGGTGGAAAATTAAAAAAATCCACGGTCAACCTTTCTTTTTTTTGAAAAAAATTTAAAAAATTGTGCGTTGACCGTGGAAAAAATGTTTTTTTAAATTTTTTTAAATGATGTTTTCTTTTATGCGGTATTTTAAAAAATCAAAAAAATTAAAAATGAAAAAAGTTAAAATAAAATCAATAACTTACCCGATTTTCGGGGGGGGGGCAACCCAACTTTTAAAACAATACCGCCAACAAATTTTAAAAAATGCTTTTGAAGTTGCAAAACGTTTTCGTCAATTTTATTTAAGTCGTCCTTATTTTAAATCCATTTTATTTAATTTAATCGGCAAAAAAGAAAGGGCATTGATTTTAAAAAATCAAGTTGTTTTAAATTGTGCGCCTGTTCTTCATTTAAAAATAAATCATTTAAAACATTCTTATGCGTTGTATTTGAATTTTAAACAATTTTATTCCAAAAGTTTGGAATGGTTAAATTCAAAAGAATTTAATGAAAATTATAAAAATCATCCTTTTGCGCCTTTATTAAATCCTGTGAATGTTCCATACCAAAAAATAATGCCTCAACTGGCTTGGGATTTAAATTTGCCTTTGCCTGAAAATTATGATTTTATATTTTTATCGTGCCATGGCGTGGGAAGAGCGGCAACCGGCAGTTATTTTTTATCATGCAATGTGCCTTATTTTAATGAATTTCAAACATTTTGGGACAGTAAATCGCGTTATTGTGCATTTTATCAAATTTTATTATCAAAAGAATACCAAAATGCGCACAATATGATTCATTTATCTGAATTAAGAATGGAACAAAATAAATTGGCACATTTGTTAAAAAAACGTCCTTTTTTGATGTTGGTGCGTGACCCCATTTCCAATTTAAGATCTTTAATTAATTATAATCATTTTTCTAATACTAAAATTTTTAGTTTAAACGATTTTGATTTTCAAATTTTGGGAAAATATGTTTCCAAAAGGGTTTTAAATAATGAAAGCGTTTTAACGTGGTTGCGTTGGGTTTTGGAACCTTTTGCAGAAAATGCTTTTTTTGATTTAATTGAAAATGAAGCCGTGATTATTCAAACAGAAGATGTTTTGCCCAAAAATGCTTTTGAAACATTTAAAAATTTGGCATTGGTTTTTAAATTTGATGCGCCAAAAGAAAATCAACGCGCTTTATTTGAAACCAATATGGTTCAAGGAATGTTGGATACATGCATGCCTTTGATTCTAAGAATTGATGCCGCTGATTTAACAAAAAACAATCAAAATAATAATTTTGATTATTTTGATATTTATATTACTTATTCTTTGGGTTGGAATTTAACAAAAGAAAGGAATAAAATATTCAAAGATATTTCTTTTGTTTTTAATGTTGAACAAAATACAATCAGCGATTGTTGTATTCAAATAGAAGAAAAGGATGTTTTATTTTTAGAATATTTAAAAAATGATATTGTTTTAATTCAAAAAATTAAAAATTACATTGAAAGTTTATTAAAATCTTTAAAACAGCAAAATGAAATTTACAAAAGATTTTATTATACCGAAGAAGATATTTTGGAATTTTTAAGTTATTCTCAAGAATGCAGAAAAAAAGTGAAAGCACATTTGGATTTGCGCGTGGCTTATTTTAAAAAAAATCGGCCGGATATTATTCAATCGTGGCAGTATTATTTACAATTTGAAAAAATGTGTGAAGAATTAAATTAAAATAATTAAATTAAAATAATTAAAATAATTAAAATAATTAAAA
>JBNMHE010000093.1:0-7460 GCA_050872585.1 Rhodocyclales bacterium
ACCCCCCCCCCCCCCGAAAAAAACAAAATCAATTTGTTGTTTTTCATTTAATGGGCGCACATTATCAATTTAAAATGCGTTATCCGGAATCTTTTCAATATTTTAAACCGCAAGATTTAATTGAAAACAATTTGAATACCACTTTGTTTGATAATGTGAAATCTTTTAAAAGAAAATTAAATCAAGATGAATTAAAAATGCGCACAGAATATATTAATGCCATTTATTACAACGATTATGTTGTTTCCAATTTAATGCGTTTTTTTGAAAATCAAAATGCCCTTGTTTTTTATTTAAGCGACCATGGTATAGAAGTTTTTGATACACATCATCTTCAACCTGGGCACGGCTCAACCATGCCATCGCGTGCAATGGTGGAAGTGCCTTTTATGATTTACGCTGGAAAATTATTCCAAGAAAAACATCCGCACATTATGGAAAAAATCAAAAAGAATTTAAACAAACCTTTTATGACGGATGATTTTATGCATGCGTTTTTTGATTTGGTTGACATTCAATGTGCGGAATGCCAAAAAGAATTGTCTTTATTTAATGAAAAATACCAAATTAAAGATCGTTTGGTGGGCGAAAATTTCAGAAATTACGACCAAGTTTTTGTTCGCCAAGAGTTTGAAAAAAATAAAAAATAAAAAAATCCAAGGTCAACCTTTGAAAATTTTAAAAAAAATCAAAGTTGACCGTGGATTTTTTGAATTTAAAACGACAAACTAAAACGACAAACGGCAACGCGCCGCTTCGGCATGCGCGAACAAACCTTCGCCATTGGCCAATTGAAAGGCAACTTGTCCTAATTTTTGGGCAGCAGAAGGCGGAATTTCAATTAAACTGGTGCGCTTTTGAAAATCATACACGCCCAAAGGAGAAGAAAAACGCGCACTGCCCGATGTTGGCAAAACGTGGTTAGGCCCGGCGCAATAATCACCCAAGGATTCACAAGAATGGTGCCCCACAAAAATGGCGCCCGCATTGGTGATTTTGGGCAAAACTTCTTGCGCATTTTTTAATGCCAATTCCAAATGTTCCGGCGCAATGCGATTGGCAAGCGCAATGGATTCTTCTAAATTTTGCGTGTGAATCAAAGCGCCACGCCTGGCAATAGATTGTTCAATAATGTTGGCGCGCGGCAGTTTGCGCCAACATTGCCGCATGGCATCGGAGACTTCTTTGATAAACAATTCCGATGTGGAAATCAAAATGGCTTGCGCCATAGGATCATGTTCGGCTTGTGAAAACAAATCCATTGCAAGCCATTCCGGATTGGCATAATCGTCCGCCAAAATCAAAATTTCAGAAGGGCCGGCAATCATATCAATGCCCACTTTACCAAAAACTTGGCGTTTGGCTTCCGCCACATAAGCATTGCCTGGGCCCACAATTTTATCTACCGCTTTTAAGGATTCTGTGCCGTAAGCCATTGCCGCAATGGCTTGCGCTCCGCCGATGGTATAAACGCAATCCACATTGGCCAAATGCGCTGCCGCCAAAACCAGAGGATTTTGTTCGCCATTGGGTGTGGGCACCATCATGATGAGTTCTTTGACACCTGCCACTTTGGCGGGCAAAGCATTCATCAATACCGATGAAGGATAAGCCGCTTTGCCGCCCGGAACATAAAGCCCCACGCGATTTAAAGGCGTTACATTTTGCCCCAAACGCACATTCAATTCGTCAATGTATTCCCAAGAATATTGCATTTGCCTTTCATGAAAAGTTCGAATGCGCAATGCCGCAATGTTTAAGGCTTGTTGAATTTCTGTTGGCAAATTTTCATAAGCGCTTTTTAAGGCTTCTTTGGGAATCTGCAAATCGTTCAAATGTTGGGCGCGAATATGGTCAAACTGGTTGGTAAAATCCAACACAGCGGCATCACCCGACAAACGCACGGCGGTTAAAATTTCTTCTACTTTTTGCGCAATGCTTTCATCATTTTCATTGTTTTCCAAACACAAAATAGCATTTAATTCCGCTTGAAAATTGGAATCACTTGTTGTTAAAAAACGCAGTTTTAATCCCATTATTCTTCCTTTGTTAAAGCGTTTTGAAAATGGTGCATCATTTTTTGAATGGTGGTGTATTTTGTTTTAAGTGCTGCTTGATTCACAATCAAGCGTGCGGAAATGGGCAAAATAAATTCGGCTTCTTTCAAATGATTGGCACGCAAAGTGTTGCCGCTTGAAACCAAATCCACAATGGCATCGGACAAACCAACCAATGGTGCCAATTCCATTGAGCCATAAAGTTTAATCAAATCAATATGCACGCCTTTTTGTGCAAAATGATTGCGGGCAATGTGCACATATTTGGTGGCAACTTTTAAACGCGCGCCTTGATAAACCGCTTTTTCATAATCAAAATGTTCGGGCACGGCCACCATCATTTTGCAGCGCGCAATATTTAAATCAAGTGGAGAATAAAGTGATTCACCGCCGTGTTCAATTAAAACATCTTTGCCGGCCACGCCCAAATCTGCCGCGCCATATTGAACATAAGTTGGCACATCACTGGCGCGAACAATAATGACTTGCACATTAGGCAAATTGGTTGGAATAATTAATTTGCGTGATTTTTCAGGGTTTTCAAGTGGCACAATGCCTGCGCTAGCCAAAAGTGGCAAAGTTTCATCAAAAATGCGCCCTTTGGATAAAGCAATGGTTAAAGAATCCACAAAATCCGCCCCCAAAAAAATGCTTATTTTAATAATTTTCCACGCTAAACTCATTTTTTTTGAAAATTTTTTTAGGTTGACCGTGGAAAAACAACTTTTAATTACAGGAGCCAATGGTTTTGTGGGTTCTTTTTTGTGTCGGCATTTTCAAAAAAGCGCCATTGCTTTGTCGCGCCGTCCAATTGTGAATGTGGAAAATCGTTTGTTGGATGATTTAATGCATTGCCAAAATAAGCATTTTGAAAACGCACACACGGTGATTCATTGCGCGGTGCGCGCCCATGTTTTAAAAGAAAAGGCAGCGCATCCCAAACAAGCTTTTATGCGTGAAAATGTATTTGTTTTAAAACCTGTGATTGAAAACGCCATTCAAGCGCGCATTCAACATTTTGTTTGTCTTTCTTCTGCCAAAGTTTATGGCGAAAAAAGCAACAATCCACAAGGTTTTGCAGAAAATGCCGAACTGTTTCCGCAAGACGATTTTGCTTTGAGCAAAGTTTTGGCCGAAGAACTTTTGCAACAATACCAAAACGATTTAAAAATCACCATTGTGCGCTTGCCTTTGCTTTACGGAAAAAATCCCAAAGCGCATTGGGCAATGCTTTTAAATGCCATTGAACGCGGTTTGCCCTTGCCTTTTGGCAAAATCAAAAACAATGAACGCAGTTTTTTGGCGTTGGATAATTTTGCCGATTTTTTAGAAAAAATCGTTTTAAAATCAAATGATGACGAAAATTTTCACCCCAATTTGAACATTTGGAATGTGTGCGATGGTGAAAATTTATCCACATTTTCTTTGTTGGAAAAATTAGGCAATGCTTGCCAAAAGCCAGCCAAACTTTTGCCTTTTCCGCCCAAAATATTGCGCATGGCTGCCAAACTTGCCCACCAAGAAAAACGCTTGGCTTTGCTTGAAAATTCTTTTGTGTTAAACATTCAAAAAGCCAAACAAGCTGGATGGCAAGCGCCTTTGAGTGTGGATGCGGCTTTTCAAAAGTATTTTTCTCTTCAAAATTAAAAAAAATCCACGGTCAACGCTTTGTTTTTTTCAAAAAAGTTCTGGCAAAAAACGTTTAAAATGCCGCGCTATGATGAAACGTCTTTTTGATTTTTGCTTGGCTTTAATTCTGATTGTGGTTTTTTTGCCTATTTTTTTGCTGGTTTATCTTGCTGTGCGTTTAACTTCAAAAGGCGCGGCTATTCATTGGTCGCGCCGCGTTGGGCAAAACAACTGTATTTTTTTAATGCCCAAGTTCCGCAGTATGCATGTGGATACGCCGCAAGTGGCAACGCATTTGATGCACAATCCGCAACATTATTTAACGCCCATCGGTTCTTTTTTAAGAAAAAGCAGTTTGGACGAATTGCCGCAACTTTTTAGCATTTTAAAAGGCGATATGAGCTTTGTTGGGCCGCGCCCGGCATTGTTTAATCAAGATGATTTGATGCTTTTGCGCAACCAAAAAGGCATTGCGCCTTTAAAACCAGGTTTAACCGGTTGGGCGCAAATTAACGGACGAGACGAATTGCCCATTGTTGAAAAAGTGCGTTTGGAAGAAGAATACTTAAAAAAACAAAGTTTTGGGTTTGATTTAAAAATTTTGTGGCTCACCTTTTGGCGCGTGTTGTTCAAAAAAGGAGTTTCGCATTGATTTTGTCTCAATTTTTGCTTTTGCCGCGCCGACAAAAACAAGCCGTTGCCCTTTTGATTGATATTTTTTTGTTGTGGTTGGCATTTTATTCGGCTTTGGTGTTGCGTTTTGAAAGTTTAACGCCGGAAATTGCGCCTTATTTTTGGCAACTTATTTTTGCGCCTTTTGTCTCGTTGCCTTTTTTTATCAAATTGGGACTTTACCGCGCAGTGGTGCGCTATATGGAAGACAAAGTGGTGTTGGTTGTTTTTTCTGGTGTTTCATTGGGTGTGTTTGCTTTGGCGGCTTGTTCTGCTTTAATGCATTCGCCTATTTCGCGCGGCGTGTTTATTATTTATTGGCTTTTGGCGCTTTTTTATGTAGGCGCAACGCGTTTTTTGGCAAGAGCCTTTTTTTTAAGAATAGAAGTTGCTAACATTCAAAAACGCATTGCCATTTATGGTGCCGGCCGCGCCGGAATGCAATTGGCTTATGCTTTGCGCGCCAGCCGAACCCTTAAAGCATGTGCCTTTTTTGATGACCATTTGAATAAAATGGAAGTAGCCGGCATTCGCGTTTTCAGCAAAGACAATATCAAAGAAACCATTGCGCAAAAAAAAATCAATGAAATTTGGGTGGCACTGCCCAACGCATCCAGAAGCAAACGCGCCCAAATTTTAGAAACTTTATGCCAACTGCCTTGCAAAGTGCGCATTGTTCCCTCGGTTTCCGATATGGTAGAAGGTTCTTTAACCGATGCCATTCGCGATGTGGAAATTGAAGATTTATTGGGCAGAGAATCCGTTGTGCCGGAACAATCCTTATTAAAAGAATGTATTGTCCACAAAGCCGTTTTGATATCCGGGGCGGGCGGCTCCATCGGCAGTGAAATGGCGCGCCAAATTCTTTATTTAAAACCTTCTGTATTGGTTTTGGTAGAACAAAACGAGTTTGCGCTTTATTCCATTGAAAAACAATTGCGCCAACAAAACAGCACCACTGAAATCGTTGCCGTTTTGGGTTCGGTTTTGAATCAAGAACGGATGTGCGTTTTGATGCAATCTTTTGCCATTGATGTGGTTTATCATGCGGCAGCTTACAAACACGTGCCTTTGGTGGAACACAATCCCGTTGAAGGCTTACACAACAATGTGATTGGCACCATGCGTTTAGCCCATGCCGCCATTCAAGCCGGCGTTGAAGATTTTGTTTTAATTTCAACCGACAAAGCGGTGCGCCCAACCAATGTTATGGGGGCATCCAAACGTCTGGCAGAATTGGTGTTGCAAGCTTTGTCCGCTCAAAATGTGAAAACGCGTTTTTCAATGGTGCGTTTTGGCAATGTGTTGGGTTCATCGGGTTCGGTGGTGCCGCTTTTTAGAGAACAAATTGCCAAAGGCGGCCCCATTACTTTAACGCATCAAGAGATAACCCGATTTTTTATGACCATTCCCGAAGCGGTGCAACTGGTGATTCAAGCCGGTGCCATGAGTCGGCGCAACCATGAAAGCGGCGTAGTTTATGTTTTGGATATGGGCAAACCCGTTAAAATTTACGATTTGGCTTGCAGAATGTTGCAATTAAGCGGCTTGTCGCCCAAAGACCAAAACAATCCCAATGGCGATATTGAAATTCAAATTGTGGGTTTGCGCCCGGGCGAAAAATTGTTTGAAGAACTTTTAATTGGCGAAAATGTTGAAAAAACCGAACATCCTTTGATTATGAAAGCGCAAGAATACGCCTTGCCTTCTGATATTTTGTTTGCGAAAATCAATGAGTTAGAAAATTTTGCGCGTGCTTTTAATTATGAACAAGTGTTGTTTTTGTTAAGCCATCTGGTCAAAGAATACAAAATCACGCGGCACGACCAAAATTTGCTGCTTTGGCAAACTTTACAAAAAATTAAAAACGACAACCGCAAAAATGGTTAAAATTCGCCCTTTTTAACTTTTACAAAGGACTTTTTTATGCCAAACATTACTTTTGCCGGCAAGGCTTTGACTTTGGAAGGCACGCCACAAATCGTGGGCAACATTGCGCCCGACTTTACCTTGTTGGACAAAAATTTGAACAAAAAATCGCTCAAAGACTTCAAAGAAAAGGTGATTATCATCAGCGTGGTGCCGTCTTTGGATACGCCGGTGTGCGATGCGCAAACCCGCCGTTTTAATGAAGAAGCGGCAAAATTGCCGAATGTTAAAATTTTGACCATCTCTGCCGACTTGCCTTTTGCACAAGCGCGTTGGTGCGGTGCTGCGGGCATTACGGCAAATGAAACTTTATCTGACCATTTGAACACCAATTTTGGTTTAGCCTATGGCTTGTTGGTTAAAGAATTGCGGCTTTTAGCCCGCGCGGTTTTGGTTTTAAATGCCGAGCGGCGCATTGTTTATCAAGAAGTTGTCTCTGAAATGACCAATCCTGTCAATTTTGACGCCGCTTTGTCGGCAGCCCAAAAAGCACAATAATGTTTGAAATTTAAAATCAACATCAAAAATCCACGGTCAACGTTTTGTTTTTTTTAAATTTTTCAAACGTTGACCGTGGATTTTTTAATGTGTTGTTTTTTTTGGCGAAAACAAATAAGCGCATTATCATCAAGTTTTTTTTAAGTTATTTTTTATGTCTTACCGCGATTTACGTGAATTTGTTGCCGATTTAAAACAACGCCAATTATTAAAACACGTGCCTTTTGCCGTTTCGCCCAAATTAGAAATCACCGCTTTGTGCGATGCCGTTTTGAAAAAAAATGGTCCCGCGCTGTTGTTTGAAAATCCCAATAACCACAAAATTCCCTTGCTTGCCAATTTGTTTGGCTCTGTTGAGCGCGTGGCGTTGGGCTTGGGCAAACAATCGCTTGAAGATTTGCGCGAATTGGGCAAAACCTTGTCCGCCTTAAAAGAACCTAGTCCGCCAGAAAATTTAAAAGAAGCGTTTTCGCAATTTCCTTTATACAAACAAGCGCTCAATATGCGCGCCAAAATCATCAACAATGCGCCTTGCCACGAAGTGGTTTTGGAAGGCGATGCAGTTGATTTAAACCAATTTCCCATTCAACATTGTTGGCCAGAAGATGCCGCGCCGTTAATTACTTGGGGAATGGTGGCAACCAAAGGACCTTACAAAAAACGGCAAAATTTGGG
>JBNMHE010000094.1:0-7408 GCA_050872585.1 Rhodocyclales bacterium
ATCAGAAGTAGGGCCCAAAAAATAAAGCCCATTGGGTTGAAAAGTGGGCGCGGCAAGACGGCGATTTTGTTTTTCCAAAAGAAAAGCCATCCATTCGGGCGGTTTGTTTTCTTTGCCAATTTCAATTAAAGCGCCCACAATGTTTCTGACCATATGCAACAAAAATGCCGATGCGTGAAAATCAAAAACAATTAAATTTTTCTCGCGTTTGATTTGTGCATCAAACATGGTTTGAATAGGCGTTTTGGCTTGGCAAGTTGCCGCGCGGAATGCCGAAAAATTGTGTGTGCCCAATAAAAAAATTAAGGCTTGTTGCATTTTTTCGGTGTTTAAAGCGTAGAAAGTCCAACCCATATGATGATAAAAAATGCCCGGGCGCGTTGTGCGTTCTAATAAAAAATAGCGGTAACGGCGCGAAGTGGCGCAAAATCGGGCATGAAAATCGGGCGAGACTTCTTTTGCCCACAAAACGCTGATGCCATCGGGCAAATGCGCATTTGCCCCGCGCACCCATGCGGTCAAAGGCCGAATAACGGGCGTATCAAAATGTACCACTTGATGACATGCATGCACCAAGGCATCGGTTCTGCCTGCGGCAAAAGTGTGAATGTTGTTTTGTGCAATTTGGCTTAACGCTTGTTGTAAAGCGCCTTGAATGGTAGGCAAATGGGGTTGTATTTGCCAGCCGTGAAAATGTTCTCCTTGGTATTCCAAGCCCAATGCAATGCGTTTCATAAAAGGCAAACCATCCACAACAAAGCGGGCAAGAATAACCAACAATCGTGTTTTTGCCATTTTGTTTGCGTCATGTTTAAAGTTGAAGGCGCATTGTCCGGCACTTGGTTCAGCCATTCTTGCCATGCTTGAAAAGACAAAGCAGGCGGATTTTCTAAATTTTTAAGCACAATGGATAAACGCACAATAAAGCGTTCCACGGGAATATGAAGGCGTTCCAATGGTTTAAATAAGGTCCAAAGTGCCAAACAAAATTGTGTTTGGTTTAATAAGTGATTAAGCCAAATTAATGTTGCCAACATCACAGCCAAACGCAAGGTTTGAAGCCAAGCCAGTAAAATACCTTGTTCGGTGGGCAAAAAAGAAAGATTAAAATACAAATCGCCCGGCGTTTGGTATGCCAAAATCAACCACAAGCTTAAAAATAAAAAAACATTGCGTTTTAATAAACTGCTCCATTTTTTTAAAAAAATAAAAGGGTTGACCGTGGAAAATAGAAAAAAAAGCAACAAGAAGCACAAAAAAAAGCCGGCAAATTGAATGCCAATGACCCAACAAAGCCAAAGGCACACAATGCCGGCAGGATGAAATGCCACGTTTTATGCGTTCAAACGTTCAAATGCTGATTGCGCTTGCTCACGCATAGAAGACGGATAAGCCGCATTATTGGCAATTTCTTGATATAACTCCTTGGCACCATCCACATCGCCCATTTCCTCGTAAGCTTTTGCCAAATCCCATTTGGTGTTGGCTTCTTCATTTTCGGATGGCACATCGGATGATTCTGCTGGTGCGTTTAAGTCTAAATTTACTTTGCTGACATCCACAGCGGGCGCTTCAAAATCAAGCGGCTCATTGTTGTGTGGCGCAACCACCAAGCTTTCATCGTGTTGTGGTTCATTGTTAAAATCCAAAGGCTCTGCATTAATTTGCGGAGCAGGTTCTGGTGATGCCAAATCTTCTGGCGGAAGAGAAGGTGGCACCGAAGCAATATCAAAGCCATCCGAAACGGAAGGCAAATTGGTTGCGGCATAAAGCGGATTGGACGGATCCAACTGCTGCCCCAATTCCACAGTATGTGCCCAATTTTCGCCTTCGCCATGCGTGATTTCATGAACTGTTTTTGCCAAATTTTCAAACTTGGTTTTGCTTTCATTTTTGGCATAAAGTTCCAACAAACGCATATGCAATTCAATGCGTTCGGGCGTTTTTTGAATGGCATCTTTTAATACTTCTTCAGCTTTGGGATCGCGCCCGTAAGCAATGTAGACTTCTGCTTCCGATAAAGGATCCACTTCGCCTTCATTGCCGTTTAGTTCTTCATTAAAAGAAGTGGCAGACAAAGGCGCGGCATTGCTCATGGCTTCACTTAAAACGGATGAAGCCATAGAGGAGATGTAATCATCGTCATCATCGTCATTGTTGCTGGATGCGTTTTTTTTTCTCTTGTAAAAAACAAAACCACCAACCAACAACAATGCCAACGTGCCGCCACCAATTAAAAGCATATTGTCTTCAATAAAAGAAGATTCTGCTTCTGGAATGGGGGGCACATCCGGTGCTGGTGCGGGAGCAGGTTCCGGTTCTGGCGCAGGATCTTCTGCGGAAGGTGTCTCTGCTGGTTTTTCAACCGGTGCATCCGTTGGTGTTTCTTCTGCTGGTGTGTCGGTGTTGGTTGTCTCGCTTGGCGTTTCAATAGGCGCTTCTTCTGCGGGCATATCGACTTGTTCATCTTTAACCGGCATATCTGTATTGGTTTCCGGCAATGGCATTGGCGCAGATTCGGTTGCTTCCCCTTTGGCACGCATTTCCAACTCGGCAATTTGTTGGTTTTTTAATTCCAACAATTTTTGCATTTCCATGACATTGCGCTCTAACATTTGCATGCGTGTTTCGGCTTCTTTTAAAGCACTGGCTTGCGCAACGTGATCTATTTCAGCAGAAGCTTTGCCTCCACTTTCTGTTGTTGAAACACGCACTTGGTCTTGTTTTAAACCAGCAGAAGGCAATTGTTCTTGCGGTTTGGCTTGGGTGATTTTGCCCGATGCACTTTGACCAGATTCTGCCGAAGTGGAAGGCGCAACTCCGGCTAATTTTTGGCGATAATCATTCCATTCGCTTACATGGCGCGCATAAAGACTGCGGGCTTCGCGTTCCGATACCGCAGAAGCTTCTTCGGCTGTTGGCATTTTCAATTGCACATTGGAACGCAACAAATTGATGTTGTTTTGCACAAAAGCATGTGGATTGGCTTTGTAAATGGCAATGAGCATTTGTTCGGTTGTTACACCGGTGTATTGTGCGCGCTCAGCAATGGTGCGCAGGGTATCGCCTTTTTGAACGGTGTAATCGCCTTGAATGCTGGAAGAATAAGGCGATGCCACTTCACTAGGCTTTTTTGCGGGCATCTCCATTGATGCCGAAGAAGCACCCGTTCTGGTATCAACCAAAGGTGGCAATTCCGTTTGCAATGCCATTTGTGTGGTTGGTTTTTTCACACCTTTGGCAACGTGTTTTTTGATTTCAGGCGGATCCAGTAAAAAGGTATATTCCCGAACCAATCTTCCACTTGGCCAATTTAATTCAACCAAAAAATCCAAAAATGGTTCATTGACCGCACGTTTGGTGCTGACTTCTAAAAAAGTGCGTTTGCCTTTGGTGACAATTTTGAATTTTAATTCTGCCAAAACATACGCATATTCCACGCCCGATTTTTTAAAGACTTCATCGGGCGCCAAACGCGCACTCATTCCAGAGAGTTCATCGGCGCTGGCAGAGATATCAATTTCGGCTTTTAAAGGTTGTCCCAAACCTGAAAAAACCGTTAAGCGCCCCAAGCCAGCAGCTTGTGCACCAACGGAAAATAAAGAAAAACCAGAAGCCACCAACAAAGCGGCGGCACATTTTTTGAAAGTTTTTTGCGTTTTATTCACGGCAAGCCCATCCGTTTAACAAAATTTTATGAAAAGTAAATTTACCACTTGATGAGTAAAAATTGCAAATAAAACAAAGATTTTTTTAAGATTCTTCACAAAATAGTTGCGATAATCACAAAAAAGTTTTGCCCTAATTTGCGTCAAAATGCCGATTTTAAATGTTTTTGAATGTTTTTGCTTAAAAAAATATAAAATTCTTTATTTTGATTGAAAGCCGATGAGATGGATGTTCTTGTGCAAAATGCTTGGCGCATTGGTTTAAAAACTTGTCTTGCTTTAAAAGTTGGTTATTTTGAAAATGAAAAAAAAGCCGCACAAGAAGTTGAAATTGACGTGAATGTTTTTTGTCCATTTGAAAAAATCAAAACGCCTTTGTGTATTGAAAATATTGTGGATTATGATTTTATTTTCAATTCCGTTCAAACGCTTAAAACTTTGCCGCACCACGATTTTTTAGAAGATTTTGTCATTCATTTGATGGCCATTTTGTTTCAAAATAAAAAAATTGATTCTGTTCAAATTAAAATGCACAAAAAACATATTTATCAAGGTTTGGCAGAACCTGTTGTGGCACTTCATTTAAGCCGTGAAAATTGGCAAAAAAAGCATGCAACTTTTCTTTGAGTCACAACTCTTTTGTTGAATTTGATTGTTTGATTTTTAAAATGAAAATTTATTTTTACAGCATCTTGGTGATTTTTGGCCTGGCGTTGTTGGGGATTTTGGTGGAACGTTTTTACCAATACTTTGCGCAAAAAAATCCACATTTGGGACCTTTTCGCCAAAACGATGGACAATGCGGTTGTTGCGCGGCTAAAAATCAATGTGAAAAAATTCAAAAATAAAATCGGTTGACCGTGGATTTTTTTAAAAAATCCACGGTCAACCGATTTTATTTTTGATTTTTTTTAAGCGTTGTTGGGTGCGTTTTCCGATTTTGTTTTATCGGCTTTTCTGACTAATTTTTCGCGAATGCGTGCCGCTTTTCCCGAACGTTCACGCAAATAATACAATTTGGCGCGGCGCACCGCTCCTTTTCTTTTGACTTCAATGGAATCCACCAAAGGTGAATACAATTGAAAAGTGCGCTCCACACCTTCGCCCGATGAAATTTTGCGCACAATGGCAGACGAATTTAAACCGCGATTGCGCTTGGCAATGACTACGCCTTCAAAGGCTTGCAAACGTTCACGCGTGCCTTCTTTGACTTTGACTTTGACCACCACAGTATCGCCCGGCGCAAAATCCGGAATGGTTTTGCCCAAACGGGCGATTTCTTCTTTTTCAAGTTGTTCAATCAAGTTCATTGTGAGTTCCTCTTGTTGTTAAAAATGCTCACCGCATAGCTCCGATGAAGAAAGTTCTTCTAAGAGTTGCGACTCCAGCGCCGATAAAGTGCGCTTCGCCAATAAATCCGGTCGGCGATTCCGGGTTCTTCTTAGCGATTCTTTTAATCGCCAACGAAAAATAGCGTGATGATTGCCAGACAACAACACTGCTGGCACCTTTAAACCTTCGTATTCTTCTGGGCGTGTGTATTGTGGATATTCCAACAAGCCATTGCAAAACGATTCTGTTGCCAACGATTCTTTGGAATGCAAAGCACAAGGCAAATAGCGAATAATGGAATCCATAATGCTTAAAGCGGCAAGTTCGCCACCCGAAAGAATAAAATCGCCCAAACAAATTTCTTCATCCACTTGACGCATTAATACTCTTTCATCCACGCCCTCATAGCGTCCGCACAAAAAAATAAGTCCGCCATTTTCTTGGATAAAATTTAAAAAATCAAGCATTTTGCGATGATGAAACAAGCTTCCTTGTGCAGACAAATAAATGACTTTGGATTTTTTGGCGCCGTTTTCTTGTTGATTTTTTTTGGCTTTTAAAATGGCTTGTTCCAACGGTTTGGCTTGCATCACCATTCCTGGTCCGCCGCCATAAGGTTTGTCATCAATTTGTCCGTATTGATTGCAAGAAAAATCCCGAGGATGAATATTTTGGTGCGACCAAATGCCTTTTTTAAACGCACGCGCCGTAATGCCATTTTCTTTCAAAATGCCAAACATTTGGGGAAACAAACTGATGGAATCCAAAAGGGCTTTCACCAATCTTTCTCCCAATCCACAAAAATTTGGCGCTTGTTTTTGTTGATATTCAACACAACTTGCGGCACAAAAGGCAATAAATGTTCTTGTTGTTTTTTGTCTTTGACCACCAAAACGGCATGAGCTGGCGATTCCATCAAATGCAAAACGGTTGCCCATTCTTCGCCTGTTGGCAAAATCACCGCCATTTGTTTTAATTCTTCCCAATAAAATTCATTATCGGGTAAAGCGGGCAAATCGTTTAAAGGTGCCCCCAACAACAAACCTTCAAATGAAAAAGCCACATCGCGGCTGGCGTTGTTTTCCAATTGCACCAAACATTTGTTGTTTTTGAACATGAGTTTTTTGTGTTCAATTGGGCGAAAACCTTTTTGTTCGTTGCCCAAATACCAAATTGGCATCATCAGCCATGCCTTTGGGTCATCGGCATAAATCAAAAAATGATTCCAACCCAAAATGCCAAAGGGCGCACCCACGCGCCCCAATGGAATAAAGTTGTTCACTTTTTTAAATTATACCGTGCGGGATTTTTGGTAAGTTTTGGTTAAACGTTGCACGGTGGGAGAAAGTTTTGCGCCTACTTTTTCCCAATGTTCCAAGCGGTCTAATGCAATGCGCAAGGATTCTTCATTTTCAGCAGCCATAGGATTGTGAAAACCAATTTTTTCAATAAAACGGCCATCACGGCGACAACGAGAATCCGCCACAACAATGCGGTAAAAGGGACGTTTTTTGGCCCCAGAGCGCGACAAACGAATTACAACCATAATGATCCTTTAAATGCCTCTACAAAAAACGCGCCATTATAAATAAAAAAATGAATTTTTCCACGGTCAACGTTTAATTTTTTTGAAATTTTTTTTGCGTTGACCGTGGATTTTTTTTTATTTTAAAAAAACAATTGCGCAATTGAATGAAAGGGAACAACAAAAATTTGCCTAATTTTTCTGCGCGAGAAACCGGAAGTGGCGCCAAATAAAGCGATCTTTTTCCAAAAAGATAAAAATCGTTTTCTTCTTTTTCGGGAAAAATTTGATTCAAACCATCTTGGAACAAATTGTAAAACGCTTTGGCGGCGCTGAAAATTTGGCTTTCAAATTGCGTTTGCACCACTTGTTGAAACAAAGCGCTGGCATTTTGTTTTTTTGCAAAATGGTTTAAAGAATCAAAAATGCTGCGCGCATTGTGCATGCCATTGTGAATGATTGCAGGATTCAAATGCGCATAAGTTGTAATGCCGCTGTTTTGGCGGTAGTTGTAAATGCGTTTTGTTGAAAATGCCAACTGCTTGGCAAAATGTGCGGCAATCAACATGGTGTAAATGTCTTCGCAAATCACGATGTGGGCGTTGCTGCTTTCTTGGTAGACTTGCTTGATTAAATTTTTTTCAAAAAGAACATTCCACAAATTCCAAGCGCTTTTTTGTTCTACAAATATATTTTGCAAAATGGCATCGCACCCTACAATGTTGTTGGTTTGCGGATTATCAAACCGCAAAATATCTGCTGGATTTTTGTGCATTTCGCAAGCCATGGTTTCAAAAGCATGGGGCAAGAAAGTATCATCGCCATCCAGAAAGCTGATGAATTTTCCAGTGGCGTGCTGCACGCCGATTTTTCGCGCGTAAAG
>JBNMHE010000095.1:0-7264 GCA_050872585.1 Rhodocyclales bacterium
GTTTTATTGATCAAAATAAAAAAATCCACGGTCAACAAAAATTTTTTTTATTTTTTAAAAAATTAAAAAAATTGAACGTTGACCGTGGAAAATTAAAAGGCTTGGGTGAATTTTTGGAAGGTGTGCAAAGTTTTTGTGTGTTTGTCAAAGGAATCGGCAATTTTGGTTTGGTTCATTGTGCGCTCAAATGTCCAGCCGCCAATAAAACTTGCGGGGATGGCAAGAAACAGCCCGCCGCCCAAAGCGTAAGTCAAAGCACCTGTCGTGCTTGCCGCCACAATGTTTTGGCTACGCCGTGCGCAATTCATTTTAAAATTGTCCCACGATGTTTTGCCGATGAAGTGGCGTTTTCAATGCCGCTATCCATCACAAAACCGCCCATTGTGTCGCTCGCCGCTTCACTTGTTGTCAAAATTTTTTTTGGTTTACCGTGGATTTTGACGATTTTTTATTCCAACAAAAATCCGTATTCATAAATTTTGGGTTCAATTTTTTGCGCCAATATTTTTTGCGCATTTTTTAAATCATTTAATAATGCTGTATATTTTAAATCTTCCGATTTTGAATTCATTCTGCCTTTTTCATTGCGTCCTTGGAAAAATTCTTTAATATCATACAAAGCGGCGTTTTCTAAATATTTGGCATTTTCATTGATAGCCAAAGCAGTTGTTTTTTTGCTGGCAATTTGATGATAATAAATATAAATCGCTTTTGCTGCCATTAAAACATTTTGTGCTTCGCTTGAAAAAACCATCGGTTCTTGGGGAATGAAATATTCTTCATTTTGTTTTAAAAAATTATCATTATCTGGTTTTATTTTCCCAGCCATAAAATCAATTAAAAAATGCGATTCAAAAGATTGTTGCACATTCAATTCTTTTTCAGAAAATGGAATAAAATGATTCACACCTTCTTTACTTGAAATTTTATTTTGTCCGTGGAATAAAGCATAAACAAAGCAATTATTTTGAAATTCTTTGTCTTTTTCCCATTTTTTATTAGGAAATAAAAATTGGTCACGGTCGTTAAACCACATAAAAGGAACAGAATGGCGCACGGTGCAAAAGATCATATTGTGTATTAAATTATTTTTTGTTATATCGTTGGTTTGTGAATGTTTAATAACGGCTTCCGATGGATTTTTGGTGATAAAAACAATACGATTATTTTGAAAATCACTTGCACCACGCACCAAATAAGCCAAGCGTGTATTATTTTCTTCTACTTTTCCTTTTTGTTGGTCGTAATAATTTTGCAACCAATTTAAAATAACTTTATCCTTTTTGTAAACTTGAAAATTTTTTTTAAACAAAAATTGATTATTTTCATCAAAAATATTTAATCTAATCTTTTTTAAATCATTTTTAATTTGAGTGTTCCAAATTAAAAAACCGATGGGGAATTTTCCTTGTACATTATCAAAAGTAAAAGACGGGCAAGCAAAACCTTTTAAAAATTTGGCTTGGAATGTTTCTCTAAACTTCACAAAATTTTGGGAATTAACATATTTCAGCGTTGAAAAACTTGCCAAAACGCAACCGGGAATTTCTTTATAAATGCGGATAAAAAATTGCGCAAAAACTTCATTGGCACTGCGTCCTAAGAATTTTAGATATTTGTTGTAGGTTTTGTGGCTTGCCACTCCCGCTTTGTGCGTACTTTTGCCACGAATAATGGTGCCGCTTGCCGTGGCTTCCGCATAAGGCGGGTTGATAAAAATCACCAATTTTTCAGGTTCGTTTTGAATAATTCTTTGCAAATTGTCGGGTAGTTTTGAAAAATCATCATTCAAAAAATCAAATTGAAAAATATGATTTTCTAATAAATCTAATTTTTCATTTTCATTTTTGACTTCCATTTTGATAAGATTTTTCATCATCACCACATCATTTAAATCAATGATTGATGCGAAAATTCGGGCAGGATTTTTCAAACCAACCAACAAATTCCCCGTTCCTGCGGCGCAATCCCAAACATAATATTCATTTTCCCAATTTTCCCCCAAAGAATCTTTTAAATATTCTTGTGCTTTTTTAACCCAAACCGATGGCGTAAAAAATGCGCCTTTTCTTTCACGAATATCGCGCGGGGCAAGTTTATCGCGTCTGGTATAAATTTCTTTCCAAAATTTTTCTAATGGCGGGCGTTTATACATTTTCCAAAAATCCGTATGCAATTTTGGACGCACAATTTCAACAGGGCGGAATGCGTCCAACAATGCGCCTTCAACGGATGCCCGAATTTTTAAATTGTAAAATTTTTCGCCATTTTCTTTTTTTTCTAAAATCACGCGTAAATTTTTGTCCAATGTTTTGTCATCTTCGCTGATTAAATCGGCAAGAAAAAAATCACTTTCCAAAACCTGCATTTTGTCGCGCAATTTTTGAGAAATAGAATGTTCTTCTTTAATATCAAAATCAATCACGCCACGTTTAAAAACTTCTAAATACCAGTTGGAATAAACATAATCAAAATTTTTGTCCGTTACAACCACGGGATTCAATTCGCCTTTGGAAAGCGAGTTTGAAATAAAATGTTTTAATTCTTTTTCATTTTTTTCAAAATAAAATGTTTTGGCGTTTTCTTTAATAATTGCTTGAATGCGCGATTTTGTTTTAATAAATTCATCTGCCAAATGATTGGATGGCGTAATATTTTGCCAACTGATTTCATTAAATAAAGAAGAATCACAAAAATGGTTTAAAAAAGAATATTCAATAAAAGCAATTTTTTCAGAATCAAAAACCGCTAAAAAAGGTGGTTTTGGAATATTTTGTAAATCGGTATTCACACCGATGGTTAAAACCAATTGCGTGAAACTATTGAAAATATCTGCCGTTTCTTTTTTGGCTTCTGCCCATAATAAATAAAAAGGCAAATCGGTGTTTTTTTGTTTTAAAGTAAAATCCAAACGTGAAAATGTGCCTAAATCAAACTTTGGAAAATAATCCTGCCAAATGTGTGTTTTTAAATCTTCTTCTGTGAAGTTGGCATATTTTTTCACGGCGATTCCTTTTGAAAATTTTTCGCAATTTTATAAAAATCCACGGTGAACAAGAATTTTTTTTGAAAATTATTTTTTGTTCACCATGGATTTTACGTTTTTTATTTTTGCAGTTGTTCGCTTGTTCGCCCGAAGCGGCGTTCACGTTTTTGGTAGGATTGAATGGCTAAATCAAGGGCGTGTTCGTTAAATTCTGGCCACAAAATATCGGTAAAATAAAATTCACTATAAGCCAGTTGCCACAACAAAAAATTGCTAATGCGCTCTTCGCCACCCGTGCGGATAAAAAGGTCGGGTTCGGGCGCAAATGAAAGCGATAAAAAATCCGACAAATCTTTTTCATTAAAACCATCAGCTGGCGGTGTTTTGGTTTTGATTAAACGATTCATCGCTTGCAAAATATCCCACCTGCCGCCGTAATTCGCCGCAATGGTCAAATGCAAAGCAGAATTTGCCTCGGTTTCTTTTTGTGCGGCAGCAACTAAATTTTGGATTTGTTCTGAAAAAGCAGATAAATCGCCCACAATGCGCAGCCGCACATTGTTTGCTTTTAATTTTTTTACCTCATTTTGCAACGCCTTGATGAATAAACCCATCAACAATTCCACTTCTTCGGAGGGGCGGCGCCAGTTTTCGGAAGAAAAAGCAAAAAGCGTTAAATAAGGAATATTTTTTTTTAAACAGGCTTTCACAATTTGGCGCACAGTTTGAACACCCTTGGCGTGGCCTGCGGCACGTGGCAAAAAATGCGATTTTGCCCAGCGACCATTGCCGTCCATAATAATGGCAATGTGTTGCGGAACTTGGGATACAGCAGGAATTTCCTTGGTGGAACTTTGAAAAATCGCCATTATTGAGCGCTCAAACTTGCATCAATTCCGCTTCTTTTTGGGATAGCATTTTGTCAATTTCCGCAATGTAATGGTCGGTGAGTTTTTGAATTTGGTCTTGGCCTTTTCTTTCCAAATCTTCGGAAATTTCGGCTTTTTTCTGTGCGTCTTTTAAATGGTTGTTCGCATCACGCCGCAAATTGCGCACCGCAACACGTGCGCCTTCGCCTTCATTTTTAACAATTTTGGTTAAATCGCGCCGCCGCTCTTCGGTAAGCATAGGCATAGGCACGCGCAACAATTCGCCCACCGCCGCGGGGTTTAAGCCCAAATCCGATTCGCGAATGGCTTTTTCAATTTTGGCGACCATCGGTTTTTCCCACGCTTGCACGCCCAAGGTTCGCGCATCCAAAACTGTGACGTTTGCCACTTGGTTAATCGGCACCATAGCGCCGTAATATTCCACTTCCACATGGTCCAAAAGCGAAGCGTGCGCGCGCCCGGTGCGGATTTTTTGCAAATCCAAGCGCAAATTTTCCAAGGTTTTTTGCATTTTGGATTCGGTGGTTTTTTTCAAATCGTCCAACATAAAGTTCCTTTTGCGGTAAGGAATTTAACAAAATTCCATCAATATCAAAATCAACGTTCAACACACAAGATTTCAAAAAAATCCACAGTCAACATCAATTTTTTCTAATTTTTTCAACAATAAACAAAACTGCCTTCCATTTCACCCAAAATCACGCGTTTTAACGCGCCTTTTTTGAAAATAGAAAAAACGTTAATCGGCAAGCGTTGGTCGCGGCACAAGGCAAAGGCGGTGGCATCCATCACGCCCAAATTTTTGGTAATGGCTTCATCAAAATGAATGCGCTCAAAACGCGTGGCGCCGGGATTGGTTTTGGGGTCAGAAGAATAAATGCCATCCACTTTGGTGGCTTTCAAGACAATTTGCGCGCCAATTTCAGAACCGCGCAAAGCCGCTGCCGTATCCGTTGTAAAAAATGGATTGCCTGTTCCTGCGGCAAAAATCACAATTCTGCCATCTTCCAAATAACGAATGGCTTTGCCGCGAATATAAGGCTCAACAACTTGGTCAATGCGCAATGCCGATTGCACGCGAGAAGGCATCTTTTTTTGGCGCAACACATCGCCCAAAGCCATGGCATTCATCACGGTGGCAAGCATTCCCATATAATCGGCATTGGCACGCTCCATTCCCGATGCCGTGCCTTTCATTCCGCGAAAAATATTCCCACCGCCAATCACAATGGCAATTTGCACGCCCAATTGATGAATGCTTAAAATTTCATCGGCAATGGCTTCAATGGTGCGTGTGTTAATGCCGTAGGCGGAATCGCCCATCAAAGCCTCGCCTGAGAGTTTTAATAAAATGCGTTGGTATTTTGTTTTTTCCATTTTGATTTTGAAAAAAAAAGCGGGGTTTGAAAATCCCGCCGATTTTTTATTTTTTTGCCGCAGCCGCTTGCGCCGCCACTTCGGCAGCAAAATCGTCTTGCCTTTTTTCCAAACCTTCACCAGCAACAAACAAAGCAAAATGATGCACTTCGGCATCTTTTTTCTTTAAAAGTTGCGCAATGGTTTCTTTGCCATCTTCGGCTTTTACAAAAACCTGCCCCAAAAGTGTCACTTCTTTTAAGAATTTATTCACCGTGCCTTCGGCAATTTTTTCTAACAATTCAGCAGGCTTGCCAGATTCTTTGGCTTTTTCAATCGCCACGCGGCGCTCAGTTTCAATCAAAGCGGAATCTACGCCCGATTCATCCACGGCGGCAGGTTTGGTTGCGGCAATATGCATTGCCAAATCGTGCCCGAGTTGATTGTCGCCATTTTCCAAATCCACCAAAACGCCAATTTTGGAACCTCCGTGAATGTATTGCGAGAGCTTGCCGTTGGCGGCAATGCGTTTAAAACGGCGAATGCTCATATTTTCACCAATTTTGCCCACCAACGCGGCGCGGGTTTCTTCAATGGTTTTGCCATCCGTAGTTTTTAAGGTTAAAAGAGCCGTCACATCCGCAGGATTTTCTTTAACCACCAATTCAGCGGCTTGTTGAGCCAATTGCTTGAACTCATCATTTTTGGCGACAAAATCGGTTTCGCAATTCATTTCTAATAATGCACCGTTTTTACCATCTTGGCTTAACGCAATAGCCACAATACCTTCTGCTGTGATGCGATTGGCTGCTTTGGTGGCTTTGTTGCCTAACTTCACACGCAAAACTTCTTCTGCTTTGGCCATATCACCATCGGCTTCCGATAAGGCTTTTTTGCATTCCATCATCGGCGCATCGGTTTTTTCACGCAATTCTTTAACCATTGCTGCGGTAATCGTTGACATTTTTTATCTCCTATTGTGCCGATTCATCAATTTCTTCAAAAACTTCACCGGTTGCTTCATCTTTAACCAAATCTGAAATTGCCAAACTTTTGCCTTCCAAAATGGAATCGGCCACACCTCTGGCATACAGTTGAATGGCGCGCGCAGAATCATCGTTACCGGGAATCACATAATCAATGCCTTCGGGCGAATGATTGGTATCCACCACCGCCACAACCGGAATGCCCAATTTTTTGGCTTCGGTAATGGCAATTTTGTGGTAACCCACATCCACAACAAAAATCACACTGGGCAAATGGTGCATTTCTTTAATACCACCAATGGATTTGTTTAATTTTTCTAAATTGCGCGTAAAGTTCAAGGCTTCTTTTTTGGGCATTTTGTCCAAATCTCCGGCTTCTACTGCCATTTCCATTTCTTTTAAGCGCTTAATGGAAGCCTTCACCGTTTTAAAGTTAGTAAGCATACCACCCAACCAACGTTGGTCAATAAAGGGAGAGCCGGCACGCGTGGCTTCGTTTCTAATAATCTCGCGTGCTTGACGTTTGGTGCCCACAAACAAAATGGTGCCGCCATCTTTGGCGGTTTTTTTACAAAATCCATTGCTTCTTTGTATTTCACAATGGTTTTATCCAAATTCACAATGTGAATTTTGTTGCGCACACCAAAAATATACGGTGCCATTTTGGGGCACCAAAAACGGGTTTGGTGCCCAAAATGCACGCCCGCTTCCAACATTTGACGCATAGTTGCTGCCATGATTTTCTCCTAAGGGTTTTCCGCCATTCGCCCGTGTTGCAACACCCTTAGCGGCGAATGTGTGGGATTAAAAAAGGCAGAATTTTAATAAAAAAAAACAAATTTTCAAAATTTTTTTGCACTTGGCGTCACAAAATGATTTTTTCCACGGTCAACGCCCCAATTTTTTAAAAATTTTTGAAGGTTGACCGTGGATTTTTAAATTTTTAAATTTTTAAATTTTTAAATTTTTAAATTTTTAAATTTTAAATTTTTAATTTTTTTTATTGAAATTGATTTGTTTTAATGTGCATTTGCCCAATTTTGTGA
>JBNMHE010000096.1:0-7206 GCA_050872585.1 Rhodocyclales bacterium
AAAATTTTTTGCCGTTGACCGTGGATTTTTTAAAAAATCCACGGTCAACGACAAATTTTTTTTAAAAATTCAAGCGTAAAATGAACGCTTTTAAGGAGAATCAAAAAATGTCCATGTCTAATCGCGATGGTTTTATTTGGATGGATGGCAAATTGGTGCCGTGGCGCGATGCCAATACGCACGTTTTAACGCATTCTTTGCATTATGGTTTGAGCATTTTTGAAGGTGTGAGGGCTTACAAAACGCCTTCTGGCGCGGCGATTTTTCGCTTGAACGACCACACCAATCGCTTTTTTGAATCCGCACACATTGTGCAAATGCCCTTGCCTTTTGACCGCGAAACCTTAAATGAAGCGCAAAAAGAAGTGATTCGCGCCAACAACTTGGATTCGGGCTACATTCGCCCGCTGGCGTTTTTTGGTTCAGACAAATTGGGCGTCTCGCCCAAAGGTGTCACCGTTCATGTGATTATTGCCGCTTGGCCTTGGGGCGCTTATTTGGGCGAAGAAGGGATGAAACGCGGCATTCGCGTGAAAGTTTCAAGTTACACGCGCTTGCACGTTAATGTTTTTATGGTGCGCGCCAAAGTGGGCGGCAATTATGTCAATTCTATTTTGGCCAATAACGAAGTCACTTCCATGGGTTACGATGAAGCCGTGTTGCTTGATTCAGAAGGTTTTGTGGCAGAAGGTTCGGGCGAAAATATCTTTATCGTGAAAGATGGCGTGATTTACACGCCCGATTTGGCAAGTTGCTTAAACGGCATCACGCGCCGCTCGGTCATCACACTTGCCGAAGAATTGGGTTATGCGGTTATTCAAAAACGCATCACGCGCGATGAAGTCTACACCGCCGATGAAATGTTTTTCAGCGGCACGGCAGCGGAAATTACGCCCATTCGCGAAGTGGATGATCGGCAAATTGGCATTGGTTCGCGTGGCCCCATTACCGAAAAACTGCAACAACGCTTTTTTGATGTGGTATCTGGCAAAGACAAAACGCATGCCGATTGGCTTTTTCCCGTTTAAAAAAAGTTTAAAAAAACACAATGCCAGAGCGTGCTTTAATCATCGCGCCTTCTTGGGTGGGCGATGCCGTGATGTCGCAAGTTTTGCTCTTTTTTTTAAAAGAAAAAAATTTGGATATTGATGTTCTTGCGCCAGAATGGGTGGCACCTGTTTATGAACGCATGTCCGAAGTCCATCACGTTGTAAAACATTCTTTTGGGCATGGCACGTTGCAAATTCACAATCGTTTTTTGTTGGGTAAAAGTTTGCGCGGCAAATATGCGCTTTCTTTTGTGTTGCCCAATTCCTTTAAATCGGCGTTGGTGCCTTTTTTTGCCAAAATTCCCAAACGGGTTGGCTTTACGGGCGAAGCACGTTTTGGCTTGTTAAACCATCGCTTTGCCTTAAACAAAAGTGCTTTGCCCAAAATGGCAGAGCGCTTTTTGTATTTGGGAAGCGCCATTGACTCCCAACTCAATTGCCAGCATTTTCGCCCTCCGCATTTGAAGGCGCACCATTCCCATTCTTTATTGCAAAAATTGAATTTAAACCTGCCTGCGCAAGGCGTTGTTATTTTTTGCCCTGGCGCAGAATTTGGTCCTGCCAAACGTTGGGGGGCACAAAATTTTGGCACTTTGGCAACCATGTTGCGCCAATACGGTTTTGCCATTTGGCTTGTGGGAAGCAGCAAAGATTTTGCCATTGCACAAGAAATTGCACAGATGGCACCTTTTGTTCAAAATTTATGCGGCAAAACCTCGCTTGGCGATGCCATCAATTTAATTCATTTGGCGCGCTTAATCATCAGCAATGATTCCGGCTTAATGCACATTGCGGCGGCTTTAAGCAAAGCACAAATTGCGCTTTACGGCTCTTCTTCACCTGATTTTACGCCGCCTTTGAATGCCCAAGCCCACATTTTAAAAATTCCCATTTCTTGTTCGCCTTGTTTTCAACGTCAATGCCCTTTTCAACATTATGATTGTTTGAATAAAATCACGCCGCAAATGGTTTTTGAAAAGACCAAAAACATTTTAAATTTTTAAAATGTTTTTAAGGTTGACCGTGGATTTTTTTAAAATGACTTCGCAAAAATTTTCATTTTCTTTTTTTATTGTTTTTTTAAGCGGTTATATTGTTTTTTTGGGTTTAATAATTTTGCTTTTTTTGTATGATCCTTTTCAATTTTTTCACCAACCCATTTTGAGAAAAAATACCTTTATTGCTGATATGCGCAATCATGCCGCTGGAATTATTGACCATTATTCTTTTGATTCTATTATTATCGGCTCTTCTATGTTGGAAAATACCGATATTGATGAAGCCAATCAAAAATTAAATCACCATTTTGTAAATTTATCTTTTGGCGCTTCTCATTTTGAAGAACGTTGGATTATTTTAAATTATCTTTTCAAAAAAAAGAATATCAAAAATGTAATTTATTCTTTGGATTCTTATAATCTGGTTAATCCCGATTATAGAAAAATTTCAATCCGTTCTCATCTTTATCATCAAAATGGTTTTATACGCTTTTTTTCACGTTTTTATACTTATTTGAATACGCATTTTATACGTTGCGCATTGTATTGGCAAACCAATGACGGTTGCACGGGCGAACGTTCTTTAAAAAATGCAACCGAATGGTTTTCGTTTCGCCAAAAAGAATTTGGTGGTTTTCAAAATTGGCGCAAAGATTTAAAACAAGAAGCTGTTTTGTCTTTGAAAATTTACAATCAATTTAATCATCAAAACAAGCAAAATAATTATTTACCCCCCCCCCGAAAAGGAATTACAACCTTTAAAAGAATATCTTCAAAAAAATTTATTTTCTTTAATTAAAGGAAATCCAAACATTCAATTTCATTTGATTATTCCGCCATTTTCAAAAGCGTTTTACCATTTGCCGCTTTTTAAAGAATACCATCAAGGAAAAACCGGCAAACATTATTATATTCTTGTGAAAACAATGTGGCTTTATATTTTAAAAGAAATGGAAAATGTAAATAATGTTAAAATTTATGGTTTTGACCATTTGGATTTTACCGATGATTTTAATCAAAATTATTGCGATGGATATCATTATCACAAAGATATTAATTCTTTATTTTTAACTTCTATTCAAAATAATACCAATCAATTAAATTTAAAAAACCAAGAAAATTATTTTAAAAAAATGGAGGAAAAAATAAACCGTTACAACATTCAACCTTTCATTCAAGAAATTGAAAATTTTCAAAAAAAATCCACGGTCGACGCTTAATTTTTTTTAAAAATTTTTCAAAAAAAATGAAAGTTGACCGTGGAAAAATTAAATTTAAATTTCAATTTAATCTTGTGGGCGTTTTTTCAATACCACATCAATTTGCATGGGCGTCAATTGGCGTTGGATGGTCAAATGCGCGACCTCGCCCGGCGCAATATGTTTTAAGGTGCGAATGGCTTGTTTGGAATGCACAATTTCGGTTTCATTGATTTTAAGCAACACATCGCCAACTTGAATGCCGGCGCTTTGGGCTGGCGATTGTGGCAAAAAACCGGCAATCAAAACGCCGCTTGGATTTTTCAAATGAAAGGCTTTGGCGTATTTGCCACCCATATCTTTCAACTGCACGCCCAACCAACCGCGTTTGACTTTGCCGTGCGTTAAGAATTGTTGGTAAATGTGTTCCAAACGGTCAATGGGAATGGCATAAGCAATGCCGTTGTTGCCGCCATTGTCGCTATACATTGCCGAAACCATTCCGGCCAGCTCACCTTGTGCGGTGATTAAAGCGCCACCCGAATTGCCCGGATTAACCGGCGCATCAATTTGAATAAAATCATCCGAGGCATCCAAAACATCATGCGTGCGATTCAAAGCGGAAATCATTCCCATTGTTGCGCTGTGCGACATTCCAAAAGGATTGCCAACGGCAAAAATCACATCGCCCACACTTAAATTTTGCATTTGGGCATGCGGCAAAATAGCGGCATATTTGCCATCCCAATCTTGGATTTTCAGCAATGCCAAATCGGATTCTTTGTCTTGCGCAATCAGCGTTGCGGAGTAACGCATTTGATTGGCAAAATGCACAAAAATACTTTTGGCGCCCTCAATCACATGCGCATTGGTGAGCATATGCCCTTTTTTGTCCATCAAAATGCCAGAACCTACGCCAACGGGCGATGCTTTTGGATTTTTTTCTCCCAACATCAATGCCCACAAATGGGCGGAACGATGGCGGTGGTCGGTGATAAAAATATGCCCGACCGCTTGAATGGGTTTGGCCAAAGCGTTTTTATAGGAAACATTCCCAGATGGTATAATGGGCGTTGGTGTTTGGGCATGGGTGTTCCAAAACAAATTGTAAAGACCATAAATGGCCAGAAAAATCGTGACAACTTGCGTCAACCAAAGATAAATTTTTTTTTGCATTAGGAAATTGTATGAATCGCAACGCGCTTGTGCAATACGTCAATGATTTATTGGAAATCAAGAATTTTAAAGATTATTGCCCCAACGGTTTACAAGTGGAAGGCAAAGAAGAAATCACGCGCATTGTGGCAGGTGTGACGGCTTCACAATATTTAATTGAGCATGCCATTTTGCATCAAGCCGATTGTGTGCTGGTGCATCATGGTTATTTTTGGAAAAATGAATCGCCTGTTGTTAGCGGCATTCACAAAGCCAGATTAAGCAAATTGTTGCAACACAACATCAATTTAATGGCTTACCACTTGCCTTTGGATGCGCATTTGACTTTGGGCAACAATGTGCAGTTGGCGCGCGTTTTGCATTTTGACAACATCCAACAATGTCCCCAAGAACCTTTGCTTTTTTATGGCACAATCAAAAAACAAGATATTGATTCTTTTAGTCTTTTTTTAACAAAACAATTAAAACGCCCGCCGCAAATTGTGGGCAAGGGCAATCCTCAAATTCAACGTGTGGCGTGGTGTTCGGGAGCGGCGCAAGATTTTTTGGCTTTGTCTTACAATCATGCCGATATTTATTTATCGGGAGAAATTTCTGAGAAAACTTTTCACACCGCCAATGAATTGAAAATGTTTTATGCCGCCATTGGCCATCACGCATCGGAGCGTTACGGCGTGCAAGCGCTTTTAACGCATTTGAAAGAAAAGTTTCATCTGCAAGGCATTTTTGTGGATGAAGAAAATCCGGTTTGATTTTTCAAAAAATAATTGGGTTGACCGTGGAAAATTTAATTGCATTGCCGCCTTCGCACAATTTTCAAAAATTAGAAAAAAGGTTGGTATCCGCAACAGGCAAAGCCATTATGGATTACCAAATGATTGAAGAAAACGACACCGTTTTGGTGTGTGTTTCGGGCGGAAAAGATTCTTTAACGCTGTTGCACATTTTAATGTTGTTGCAAAAACGCGCGCCTGTGCGTTTTCATTTGATTGCGATGAATCTCAACCAAAAGCAGCCGGGTTTTCCGGAAAAACTCTTGCCCGATTATTTTAAAAAATTAAACATTGCTTTTCATATTGCCGAAGTGGATACCTATTCCATTGTGAAAGAAAAAATTCCAGAAGGCAAAACCACATGTTCATTGTGTTCGCGTTTGCGCCGCGGCATTATTTACAAAACGGCAAAAGCATTAAACGCCAACAAAATTGCATTGGGACACCACAAGGACGATATGGTGCACACTTTATTTTTAAATTTGTTTTTTGCCGGAAAATTAAAAGCGATGCCGCCCAAACTGAAAACCGATGATGGTGCGCATCAAGTGATTCGTCCTTTGGCATATTGCGCGGAAAAAGACATTATGCGTTTTGCCAAAAACGCACAATTTCCAATTATTCCGTGCAATTTGTGCGGCAATCAACCCAACTTGCAACGCCAAATGATTAAAGAAATGGTCAATGATTGGGAAAAACGTTTTCCCGGAAGAATAGAATCTATTTTTCACGCCTTGCAAAATGTGGTGCCCAGCCATTTAGCAGATTCAACATTATTTGATTTTCAACAATTTTCAATCAAGGACAACAACCATGCAAACGCTCACTGAATATTTTATTCACCACAAAGTGCCCGTTCATTTAATTGATGTAATTGACCGCATTGCCCAAACCGCACAAGACATTGCGGAAATTTTAAAACGCGGCGCTTTAAACAACATTTTGGGCAATGCGCATCAAATCAATGTGCAAGGCGAAGAGCAAAAAAAATTAGACATTTTAAGCAATGAGCGTTTTATCCATGCTTTTTTGGATTGCCCTTTTGTGCGCGCCATTGCTTCTGAAGAATTGGCCTTGCCCATGCTCAATGCCTGCGGTGACAATGCGCCCTTTTTGTTGCTTTTTGATCCTTTGGATGGTTCTTCCAACATTGATATCAACGCACCTGTTGGCACCATTTTTTCTATTCTTCCTGCTCCTGATGTGGATTACAACAATCCCGATGCTTTAAACGAAGCATTTTTGCAAGCGGGTGAAAAACAAATTGCCGCAGGTTATATTTTGTATGGTCCGGCAACACAAATGGCTTTAACCTTGGGCAAAGGCACGGAAATTTTTCTTTTGGATACGCTTGAAAAAACACCTTTATTCACATTCACGAACAAGTTTTGATTCCAGCCGATACACAAGAATTTGCCATTAATTGTTCCAATTCGCGTTTTTGGTTTGCGCCGATTGCGCAATACATTCAAGAATTGTTGGCTGGCAAAAACGGCGTGCGCGGCAAAGATTTTAATATGCGTTGGGTGGCGGCAATGGTTGCCGATATTCATCGCGTGTTGCATCGCGGCGGCGTTTTTTTGTATCCCGTTGATTCCAAAAACAAAAAAAACGGCGGACGCTTGCGATTGCTTTATGAAGCCAATCCCATGAGTTTTTTAATCACGCAAGCCAATGGCGCGGCATCAACCGGCAGTATGCCGATTTTAAAAGTGCAACCCAAAAAATTGCACGAACGTATTTCGGTGATTTTGGGCGCCCAAAACGAAGTGGCTTACATTGAAACATTGCACCAACAAATGAATTAAAAAAATCCACGGTCAACGTAAAAAAATTTTTAAAATTTATTTGGCGTTGACCGTGGATTTTTGAAAAAAACATTAAAATGCGTTTTTTTGTGCTACACACTGCGGAAAAAAAATGAACCAACTCATCCCAACCAACCAACCAACCAACCAACCAACCAACCAACCAACCAACCAACCAACCAACCAACCAACCAACCAACCAA
>JBNMHE010000097.1:0-7168 GCA_050872585.1 Rhodocyclales bacterium
AATTTTGATTGAACATGTTGATTAAAAAATAAAAAAGAAAATCAAAGTTATTGAAAAAATTTTTAATTAAAAAAAACAAAAAAATTTTAAATTTTTTTTGTTTTTTAAATTTTTTTTAAGTTGACCGTGGATTTTTTTAAAACGATGGAAAAAAGTTTTTAAGGCGCGGATTCTATTGGATAAGCCCAATAATGTTCATTGGGTTCAATCATATTCAATTCCATGCGGGCGCGTTCTTCCACGGCATCCAAACCTTGTTTTAAATCGCGCACTTCGGCATCCAAGCCGTCATTGCGCGATTTTAATTCTTTAACAAGGTGTTTTTTTTCAAGCAGCAAAGCGTTGTATTCTTTAACTTGTGCCCAACTTCCTTTTCCCCACCACAACGGATATTGAATGGCAAGCACAAGCACAAAAAGAACAAACGCCAAGCTTTTCATTGGCAAAAATTAACGCAAATTGTAAAAAGCGCGGCGGCCGGCATATTGTGCGGCATCGCCCAAATCTTCTTCAATGCGCAACAGTTGGTTGTATTTTGCCAATCTATCCGAACGCGAAAGCGACCCCGTTTTGATTTGCCCCGCATTCAAACCAACCGCAATGTCCGCAATCAACGTGTCTTCCGTCTCTCCCGAGCGGTGCGAAATCACCGCGGTGTAACCCGCTTTTTGCGCCATTTCCACCGCAGCCAAGGTTTCGGTCAGCGTGCCAATTTGATTGACCTTAATCAAAATAGAATTGGCAATTTTTTGCGCAATGCCTTCTTTTAAAAGTTTGGTGTTGGTTACAAACAAATCATCGCCCACAATTTGCACTTTGTTTTTAAAGCGATCGGTTAAAAGTTTCCACCCTTCCCAATCGTTTTCCGCCATGCCGTCTTCAATGGACAAAATGGGGAATTCTTGCGTTAATTGTTGCAAATAATCGCAAAATTCAAAGGCATTGAACCATTTTTTTTCGCCTTCCAAGTGGTAGCGCCCGTCTTTGTAAAATTCGCTGGCGGCGCAATCCAATGCCAAATAAACATCGCGCCCGGGCGTATAACCAGTTTGCATAATGGCTTCGCAAATGTATTGCAAGGCTTCTTCGTGATTTTTTAAATTCGGTGCAAAGCCACCTTCATCCCCCACGGCGGTGGAAAATCCTTTTTGGTTTAAGAGTTTTTTCAAGGCTTGAAAAATCTCAGCGCCGGCGCGCAAAGATTCTTTAAAGGAAGAAGCGCCCACCGGCATAATCATAAATTCTTGAATATCCAAGGAATTATTGGCATGCGCGCCGCCGTTTAAAATGTTCATCATCGGCACGGGCATTTGGCGCGCCATCATTCCACCAAAATAGCGGTAAAGCGGAATGCCCAAATCATCCGAAGCCGCTTTTGCCACCGCCATAGAAACCGCCAAAATGGCATTGGCGCCCATTTTGGATTTGTTTTCCGAGCCGTCTAAATCAATTAAAGTTTTATCAATAAACACTTGGTCTTGCGCATCCAAACCCATTAAGGCTTCGGCAATTTCGGTATTGACATTTTCAACGGCTTTCAAAACGCCTTTGCCATTAAAACGTTTGGGATCTTTATCGCGCAATTCAATGGCTTCACGCGAACCAGTTGAAGCGCCAGACGGCACAGCGGCTCTGCCAAAAGCGCCGGTTTCTAATAAAACATCGGCTTCCACCGTTGGATTGCCGCGCGAATCCAAAATTTCTCTTGCCACCACATCCACGATTGAACTCATAATTTAAAAACCTTTTCTTCTAAAAAAATTTAAAAAAAACAATGGGTTTACCGTGGATTTTCGCAATTTTCCACGGTCAACGCAAAATTTTTTGTGAGTTTGTCCAACGCCAACAAATGCTCAATTAGTTTGGGCATTTGGGCAAGTTCAAAGCTATTGGCGCCATCCGACCACGCTTTGTCTGGTTCGGGATGCGTTTCCATAAACAATCCGGCAATGCCAACGGCTACCGCCGCACGCGCCAAAGGCGCAATAAATTCCCTGTTGCCACCCGATGCGCCATTTGCCGCGCCCGGCAACTGCACGCTGTGCGTGGCATCAAAAACCACGGGGCATTGTGTGTTGCGCATCATCACCAAACTACGCATATCGCTAACCAAATTGTGGTAACCAAAAGAAGCGCCGCGCTCGCAAACCATTAAATTATCCGCGCCGCCGTTGGCAGCACGCGCTTTTTCAACCACCATTTGCATATCGTCCGGCGCCAAAAACTGCCCTTTTTTGATATTCACAGGTTTGCCGCACGCAGCCACACTTTGAATAAAATCCGTTTGTCTGCACAAAAACGCCGGCGTTTGCAACACATCCACCACGCTTGCCACTGCCAAAACGTCTTCTTTTTCATGCACATCAGTTAAAACGGGCACGCCGATATTTTTTTGAACATTTTGTAAAATTTTCAAACCCGCATCCAAACCCAAACCGCGTTTGGCAGTGTGCGAAGTGCGGTTGGCTTTGTCGTAAGATGCTTTGAAAATATACAAAATTCCACGGTCAACGCAAAAATTTTTTAAAAATCCTGCCACATCTTCGCACAACATTTGCGATTCCGCCGTGCAAGGTCCGGCAATTAAAAACAAAGGTTGATTCAAACCGATTTCCTTGCCGCACAAATTCATTGTTTTTCCTTTTTGCAGTGTTGCGCCGCTTGCACAAAGGCGGTAAATAAAGCGTGGCCTTGTCTTGGGTTGGAAGTAAATTCTGGATGGAATTGGCAAGCCAAAAACCACGGATGCACATTTTGCGGCAATTCAATCATTTCGCACAAATTCGTGCCGGGCGAAGTGCCTGAAACAACCAAACCTTTTTCTTCTAATTGTTTTAACAAAGCGTTATTGACTTCATAACGGTGGCGATGCCGCTCGGTGATTTCATCCGCTTTGTAAATTTGGCGCGCCAAGGAATTTTCTTTTAACAAACAACGTTGCGCGCCAAGCCGCATGGTGCCGCCCAAATCGGATTGTTCATTTCTTATTTCTACTTTGCCAGAAGAATCCAACCATTCGGTGATTAAGGCAATCACGGGATAAGGCGTTTTCAAATCAAATTCGGTGGAGTGCGCTTTTTGCATACCGCACACATGGCGCGCAAATTCCACCACCGCCATTTGCATACCCAAACAAATGCCTAAAAATGGAATTTTGTTTTCGCGGGCGTATTGAATAGCCAAAATTTTGCCTTCCATACCGCGTTTGCCAAAACCGCCCGGCACCAAAATGGCGTCTTTGTTTTTTAAAATGTTGGTGCCGTTTTTTTCTAATTCTTCGGCTTCAATGTAGCGCAAATGCACGGCGCAATGCGTGTGCATTGCCGCGTGTTTGAACGATTCTATTAAAGATTTATACGATTCGGTTAAATCCACATATTTGCCCACAAAGGCAATTTCAACCGAATCAGTTGGATTTTCCAAAGCTTCAACCAGTTTTTCCCAACGCGACAAATCCGCCGCTTTGCTCAAAATGTTCAAACGGTGGCAAACAATTTCATCCAACATTCTGCTGTGCAACATTGAAGGAATTTTGTAAATAGAATCGGCATCCAAACATTCAATCACCGCCAAAGGTTCCACATTGCAAAAAAGCGCAATTTTGCGCCGTTCATCTTCTGGAATGGGGCGGTCAGCGCGGCAAAGCAAAATATCCGGTTGAATGCCGATGCTCCTTAATTCTTTAACCGAGTGTTGCGTGGGTTTGGTTTTAATTTCCCCTGCCGTTGGAATAAACGGCAAAAGCGTTAAATGGATATAACAAACATTGCCCCGCCCTTCTTCCAAACCCATTTGGCGAATGGCTTCTAAAAAAGGCAACGATTCAATATCACCCACGGTGCCGCCCACTTCCACAATGGCAATTTCAGCATCAGCGGCGCCTTGTTTGATTTTCAGTTTGATTTCGTCTGTGATATGCGGAATCACCTGCACGGTTTTGCCCAGATATTCGCCGCAACGTTCTTTTTTCAAAACGCTGTCATAAACTTGCCCGGTGGTGAAGTTGTTGGCTTTTTTCATTTTGGCGCAAGTAAAGCGCTCATAATGGCCTAAATCCAAATCGGTTTCCGCGCCATCTTCGGTTACAAAAACCTCACCGTGTTGAAAAGGGCTCATCGTGCCCGGGTCAACATTGATATAAGGATCCAATTTTAAATGGGTTACTTTCAAACCACGCGACTCCAAAATGGCTCCCAAGGACGCCGCCGCAATGCCTTTGCCCAAAGAAGAAACCACGCCGCCGGTTACAAAAACGTATTTGGTCATCACTTTTCACAAATGGAAAAGGAAAATTTTAACAAACTTTATTTTATTGAGTCCGAAAACATTCAAAAAGGCACAACGCCGCCGCACTTGCCACGTTTAAAGATTCCACACCTTGTGCCATTGGAATTTTGATTTTTTGAATGTTTGCCTTTTTTAACAAATCTTTGGCAATGCCTTGTCCTTCGGCGCCAAAAATCCACGCCGTTGGGGTTTTGATTGTTAAATCAAACAAGTTTTTGGAATCTCTATCCAAACACGTGGCAAAAATATCGCCTTGAAAATGTTTGACAAAATCCGACAAATCGGCGTTTTCAAAAATATTCAACAGAAAATTGGCGCCTTGCGCCGCGCGCAAACTTTTGGGATTAAAAACATGGGCAGAATTGTTGGCAATTAAAACTTGATGAAAATTAGCCGCCGCTGCCACGCGCAAAATTGCACCCGAATTCAAAGGATTTTGAATGCCATCCAACAACACGCTGTTTTGTTGAAAATCAATGTTTTGGGCATTTTGTGGCACATTGCAAACGGCAAAAACCGATGCGGGCGAATCCAAGTTGGATAATTGGCGCGAAAGATTTTCCGCAATCAAAAAAACTTCATCGGCACAAGCAACAAGTTGGCGATTTTCAACAGACAAGGCTTTGTTTTTTTCAACAATTAAGGTTTGAACCTTGCCAAAACGCGCGGCATACATTTGAATCAAATGTGCGCCCTCCAAAAAAACAAACGCTTTGGCGCGGTTTTGTGCGATTTTTTTCCACGCTTTGAAATGCGGATTTTCTTTGGATTCGATGCTTTTCATTTTTCAAAAAAATTGTCGGTTGACCGTGGATTTTTTTCCAAAATTTGTTTAACTGGCGCAAAACTTTGGCGGTGAATGCGGCAAGCGCCGTGGATTTTCAACAATTCCAAATGCCGCGCCGTGCCGTAGCCTTTGTGGCGCGCAAATTCGTATTGCGGAAAAGTTTTGTCCAAGCGCAACATTTCTGCATCGCGCGCCGTTTTTGCCAAAATGGACGCTGCGGCAATGGCGGCAATTTTAGAATCGCCTTTGATGACAAATTCCGCAGGCGCGTTTAAATTCGGCGGCAAGCGGTTGCCATCCACCAAAATTTTTTGCGGCACAATTTTTAATTGCGACAAAGCGCGCCGCATTGCCAAAAAAGTGGCGTTTAAAATGTTGAGCTGGTCAATTTCTTCAACACTTGCACAAGCGATGCCAAAGGCAAGCGCTTGTTGTTTGATTTGCAGCGCCAAAACCTCGCGTTTTTTGGCGCTTAATTTTTTGGAATCGTTTAAACCAGCAATTTTGTTTTGCGGATTCAAAATCACTGCGGCAGCAAAAACGGAACCCGCCAAAGGACCGCGCCCGGCTTCATCCACGCCGGCAATAGCATCCAGTGGATATGCCAACATTGTTTTTCTCAATCAAAAAAGGTGAAAATTAAAAAATATTTAAATTTTAAACACAAGCATGGTTGGTTGACAAAGCGGCTTGTTTCTTTAAGAATTTTTCGCTTTTTCCCTATTTTATTGCAATGTTGTTGAAGTTTTTCCGCTTGTTTTATTTTGCTTTTATTTTTTTATTGTGTTTTTCATCGCCCGCTTATGCTTATTTGGACCCGGGCACCACATCGCTTTTGCTCAGTTCTGCGGTGGCGGTTTTGGCTTCTGTGCTTTATTTTTTAAAAACGCTTTTTTACAAATTGGCACGCGGTGGTTTTTCTTCCTTTTTTACACCAGAATTGCCCAACAAACAAAACGCCATTGTGATTTACAGCGAAGGCAAGCAATATTTTGGCGTTTTCAAACCCATTGTGGATGCCTTTGAAAAGCACCATTATCCTTACACTTATTACACCAGCGATGAAAACGATCCCATTTTGCAATTCAAAAGCAACATTGCCCATATTGAATGCATTGGCCAAAATAACCGTGCTTATGCACGTTTGAACACTTTAAGCGCCGATATTGTGTTGATGACCACACCGCAATTGGATATTTTACAAATTAAAAAAAGCAAAGGCGTCAAACATTATTGCCACATTTTGCATTCTCCGGGTTTGGTTGATTCTTATGAAATTTATGCTTTGGATTGTTTTGATAGTGTTTTCACCAATTCCATCATTCACACGGATTTTATTCGTGAAGTGGAACACATTCGCCATTTGAAAACCAAACAAATTGAAATGGTCGGTTTAACTTATATGGATTATTTAAATGAAAAATTAAATCATTTAAAAAATCAAAAATCCACGGTCAACGCCAAATTTTTTCCAAAAAATAACAACAATAATAAAACCATTTTAATTGCGCCTTCTTGGGGCAGAAATGCTTTGTTTGCCAAATACGGCATGAAACTTTTAAAACCATTGTGTGAAACAAAACACAACATTATTATTCGGGCGCATCCGCAAAGTTACATCAGCCAAGCGGATTTGATTGCGCATTTACAACAAGAAACCCGACCCTATTCCAATTGTGTTTGGGATAAGCAAACCGATAACATTGACGCTTTATCGGAATCCGATTGCATTATTGGCGATTTTTCAGGCGTGTTGTGGGATTATCTGTTGTTATTCAACAAACCCATTTTGGTGGTGCATTTTGAATTTAATTTAATCGGTTATGATTTGGAAGATACCAGCCGCCAAAAAGCATGGTCGGATATTGAATTGCCCAAAGTCAGCCATTTTTTAGAAGAAAAAGATTTTGAAAATATAGAACAAGTCATTGAAAATGCGTTTAACGACAAACAAAAAGAAGAAAACAGAAACAAAATGAAAGAATTATTGTGGCAACATCCGGGAAAATCGGGCGAAAATACATTTAAAGCATTATTAAAAATTCGCCAAAATCTTTTAAAAGAATCATTAGGTGTAAAAATGCACACTTATGA
>JBNMHE010000098.1:0-6994 GCA_050872585.1 Rhodocyclales bacterium
AATTCACTTTTTAAACGTTCTATTTCATCTGCCAATTTAATGTTTTGTAAAAGCTCACGCACGCCTTCTGCGCCCATTGCCGCTTTGAATTCTTCCTTGGTGTATTTTTCCACCAAATCCAAATACTGCTCTTCACTCAACAGTTGGCAAGTTTTAAGTTCCGGCACCATGCCCGGGTCGGTGACCACGTAAGCTTCAAAATACAACACGCGTTCAATATCGCGCAAAGTCATATCCAACACCAACCCCAAGCGGCTTGGCAAGGATTTTAAAAACCAAATATGCGCAATGGGGGATGCCAATTCAATGTGCCCCATGCGTTCGCGGCGCACGCGCGCCAAGGTTACTTCTACGCCGCATTTTTCACAGGTTACACCACGGTGTTTTAAACGTTTGTATTTGCCGCACAAGCATTCATAATCCTTGGTGGGACCAAAAATTTTGGCGCAAAACAAGCCATCGCGCTCGGGTTTAAAAGTGCGGTAGTTGATGGTTTCCGGCTTTTTCACCTCGCCAAAAGACCAAGCACGAATTTTTTCAGGAGAAGCCAAACCAATGGTGATGGCATCAAATTCATCCTCCAGCACGTTTTGTTTGAATAAATCATTCAGATTCATAAGAAAAACTCCAACGAATTAGTGGCGTTCCATGTCAATATCAATGGCAAGAGAACGAATTTCTTTCACCAGCACATTAAAGGATTCCGGAATGCTGGCATCAATTTTGTGTTCACCTTTGACAATGTTTTCATACATTTTGGTTCTACCGTTGACATCGTCCGATTTGACGGTGAGCATTTCTTGCAACACATAAGAAGCACCGTAAGCTTCCAGCGCCCACACTTCCATTTCCCCAAAGCGCTGACCGCCGAATTGTGCCTTGCCGCCCAAAGGTTGTTGCGTAACCAATGAATAAGAACCGGTTGAGCGTGCGTGCATTTTGTCATCCACCAAATGGTGCAGTTTCAAATAGTGCATATAGCCAACCGTCACAGGACGGTCAAATGGGTCGCCCGTTCTGCCGTCATACAAGGTCATTTGCCCCGATTCTGGCATATCTGCCAAGCGCAACATTTCTTTGATTTCAGAATCTTTGGCACCATCAAAAACCGGCGTGGCAAAAGGAATGCCACCGCGCAAATTTTCAGCCATTTCTTTTAATTCATCCACGGTCAACGCATTTAAATTTTCAGAATGGCCGCCAGCAGAATAAATTTGATTCAAAAACTCTTTGAGTTCTTTGACATTGGCATTGCGGCGCAACATCGCATCTACTTTTTGCCCCAAAGCTTTGGCTGCCAAGCCCAAATGCACTTCCAAAATCTGCCCAACATTCATCCGAGAAGGCACACCCAAAGGATTTAAAACAATATCAACAGGCGTGCCGTCTGCCATATAAGGCATATCTTCCACCGGCAAAATGCGCGACACCACGCCTTTGTTGCCGTGGCGGCCTGCCATTTTGTCTCCCGGTTGCAAGCGGCGTTTGACGGCAACATAAACCTTCACCATTTTTTGAACACCGGGCGGCAATTCATCGCCTTGGGTTAATTTTTTCTCTTTGTTTTTGTAGGCTTTGTCAAAATCTTCGCGTTGGTGTTTTAAATCGGCTTTCATGGCTTCTAGCTTGCGTGCAACATCATCGTCTGCCATGCGAATATCAAAACAACCGTCCAAAGTTAATTTTTCCAAATAATCTTCGGTAATTGCGCTACCTTTTTTCAATTTTTCGGGACCACCATTGGCAACTTTGCCCAGTAGCATAAGCTGAATGCGGTCGCGCGCATCGCGTTCAATAATGCGCATTTGGTCATCTAAATCTTGACGATAATGGCGCAGTTGTTCGTCAATAATAGATTGGGCGCGTTTATCGCGCTCAATGCCTTCGCGGGTGAAGACCTGCACATCAATGACAGTGCCAGAAATGCCAGACCTAACGCGCAAAGACGTATCCTTCACATCCGATGCCTTTTCGCCAAAAATAGCGCGCAAGAGTTTTTCCTCAGGTGTTAATTGTGTTTCACCTTTGGGCGTGACCTTGCCGACCAACACATCGCCTGCTTTGACTTCTGCGCCAATATACACAATCCCCGATTCATCCAAACGGGATAATTGCGCTTCGCCCAACGAAGCAATATCGCGCGTAATTTCCTCAGGCCCTAATTTGGTATCTCGCGCAACAACCGATATTTCTTCAATATGAATGGAAGTGTAACGATCATCGGCAACCACACGTTCAGACACCAAAATAGAATCTTCATAGTTGTAACCATTCCACGGCATAAAAGCGATAAGCATATTTTGCCCCAATGCCAACTCGCCCTTGTCGGTGGAAGCGCCATCGGCAATCACATCGCCTCTTGCGATTTTGTCGCCCACTTTCACCATCGGGCGTTGGTTGATATTCGTGCTTTGGTTGGAATGCGTGTATTTCACTAAATTGTAAATATCCACATTCACTTTACCCGATTCAACTTCTTCTTCATTAACACGAATCACCACGCGGGAAGCATCCACATAATCAACTTCACCACCGCGGCGTGCCAAAACAACGGTGCCCGAATCTTCGGCAACGGTGCGTTCAATACCAGTTCCCACCAATGGTTTTTCAGGGTGCAAACACGGCACCGCTTGGCGCTGCATGTTGGCGCCCATCAAAGCGCGGTTCGCGTCATCGTGTTCCAAAAATGGAATCAAAGAAGCCGCAACCGACACAATTTGCCCGGGCGCCACATCCATATAGTGAACGCGTTCCGATTCTGCCAAAATGGTTTCACCATTTTCACGGCATGTAACCAACCCTTCTTTTAATTTTCCTTTTTCATCCAAAGGCGCATTGGCTTGGGCAATAATGTATTTGCCTTCCTCAATGGCTGAAAGATATTCAATTTCATCGGAAACTTTGCCATCCACCACTTTGCGATAAGGCGTTTCAATAAAGCCGTAATCATTCACACGCGCATAAAGTGCCAAGGAATTGATCAAGCCAATATTGGGACCTTCAGGCGTTTCAATCGGGCACACGCGCCCGTAATGCGTAGGATGCACGTCTCTGACTTCAAAACCCGCGCGCTCACGCGTTAAACCACCGGGGCCCAAGGCGGACACGCGGCGTTTGTGCGTAATTTCCGACAATGGATTGGTTTGATCCATAAACTGCGAAAGTTGGCTAGAACCAAAAAACTCTTTGACCGCCGCGCTAATTGGTTTGGCGTTAATCAAATCATGCGGCATGAGATTATCCGATTCAGCTTGATTCAAACGCTCTTTTACCGCGCGCTCAACGCGGACCAATCCCGAGCGGAAATGATTTTCTGCCAATTCGCCAACGGAGCGCACACGGCGGTTGCCCAAATGGTCAATATCATCAATGGCGCCTTTGCCGTTTCTTAAATCCACCAAAATCTTAACGACTTCAATAATATCTTGAGCAGACAACGTCATTTGTGGCAAAACTTGTGCATTGGCACCTTCAGCTTTGAATTTGGCGCACAAATCATTGGCTTGTTCCAAAGTTAAATTCTCGCCTACAGCACGCGCACCATAGCGCAATCCTTCTGCCAATTCTTGTATTTTTTTCCACGGTAAACCCGTTCTTTTTTCTAATTTTTTTAAGGCAACTTCAGAACGGGAATTCAAAGATTTCACCGAAACTTTAAAATCTTTATCGGTTTGGCGATTCAAACGGCTGTTAAACTTCATTCTGCCCACCGCGGACAAATCATAACGTTCATCCGAAAAAAACAAACCATGAAAAAGCATTTCCACGGCTTCATCTGTGGGCGGCTCACCTGGACGCATTTTGCGGTAAATAGCAACTTTGGCGCTTTGCTGTGAATTGGTATCGTCTTGGCGCAAAGTATTGGAAATAAAATGTCCGCGATCCAAATCATTGATGAAAAGCGTAGCCAATTTTTTGATATTGGCACCTTCTTCATTGGCAGCTTTGATTTTTTCCAAAAAATCTTCGGTGATTTCCTCGTTGGCATAAGCAATGACTTCGCCATCTTCGGTCAAAATGTTTTCCGCCAACACACGACCATATAAAAATTCCGCAGGCACTTTGATTTTTTTTACTTCGGCTTTTTCCAAATCACGAATATGTTTGGCGGTAATACGCTTGTCTTTGGGAATCAAGACCTTGCCTTTGGAATCAGTAAAATCAAACTGCGCCACTTCCCCTCTTAAACGTTGCGCTTCCAAGCTCCATTCAAAAGTTAAATCCTCACCTTTTTTGCTAATGGCAAAATAATCAAACTCAAAAAAGGTTTTTAAAATATCTTCTGTTTCCAAACCCAAAGCGCGCAAAAGCGTGGTAATGGGCATTTTGCTTTTTCTATCCACACGAAAATGCAAAATATCTTTGGGATCAAATTCCATATCCAACCACGAGCCGCGGTAAGGAATAATGCGCGCAGAAAAAAGCAACTTGCCGGAAGAATGTGTTCTGCCCCTGTCGTGCTCAAAAAAGGCGCCCGGGGAGCGATGTAGTTGAGACACAATCACGCGTTCTGTGCCGTTAATTACAAAAGAGCCGTTGTCCGTCATCAACGGAATTTCGCCCATATAAACTTCGTTTTCGCGAACTTCTTTAATTTCTTCTGGATTGTCTTTGTCTTTAATCACCAATTGAACGCGCGCACGCAACGCCGCCGCGTAAGTTAATCCGCGCATTTGGCATTCCGCCACATCAAAAACGGGCTCACCTAATGTGTAACTGACAAAACGCAATTCAGCAAAACCATTGTGCGCCACAATGGGAAAAATATCTTTAAAAGCAGCTTGCAAACCTTCCTCTTTGCGATTTTCAGGTTCTTCATAGCGCTGCAAAAAATTTTTAAAAGATTCCAATTGTGTGGAAAGCAAATACGGCACATCAATCACGCGTGCGCGTTTGGCAAAACTTTTGCGAATTCGTTTTTTTTCGGTAAAGGAGTAAGACATAAAAACTCCAAGAAAAGAGAATAAAAAAGGCAAACACAAATGCAATCTTTTTCAAAATTGCATTGGTGTGTGTCTTTTTAAAACACTTTCAAACACTTTTAAAAATTGATTTTCAATTTTGAAAAAAAGAAAGGTTGACCATGGAAAAACATTTTTTCCACGGTCAACGCATTATTTTTTTGAAAAACTACTTCAATTCCACCTTGGCGCCAGCATCTTCCAATTGTTTTTTCAAGGCTTCGGCATCGGCTTTGGGCAAACCTTCTTTAACGGGTTTGGGTGCGCCATCAACCAAATCTTTGGCTTCTTTCAAGCCCAAACCAGTTGCGGCGCGCACAACTTTAATGACTTCCACTTTCTTATCGCCCACCGCAGACAAGACCACGGTGAAATCGGTTTTTTCTTCAGCAGCAGCCGCACCAGCGCCAGCAGCACCGGGCGCAGCCACCGCCAAAGCGGCAGCAGAAACACCGAATTTTTCTTCAAAGGCTTTGACCAAATCGTTTAATTCCATCACAGTCATTGCGCCTACGGCTTCCAAAATTTCTTCTTTCGTAATTGCCATTTTTTAACTCCAAAAATTTTTCATTTAACAAAACAAAACATTAAGCGGCTTGCTCTTGGGATTCTTTCTTTTTGGCTAATGCAGCAATTGCACCTGCCAAACCAGAAACCGGGGCTTGCATCACACCCAATAATTTTGCCAATAGTTCCTCACGGCTTGGAATTGCGGCTAAGGTTTTCACGCCGTCAACATCCAATAATTCACCAGAATAGCAACCAGATTTCACCACAAGCTTATCGTTGCTTTTGGCAAACTCCACCATCACTTTTGCACTTGCTACAGCATCTTGAGATATGCCATAAATCAATGGTCCAGTCATTTGCTCGGACAAATTTGCAAAAGGAGTGTCTTGCACAGCGCGGCGCACGAGCGTGTTTTTCACGACATGCAGATAAACTCCAGACTCTCGCGCTTTTTTGCGCAGCAAGGTTAAGTCAGATACCGCAACACCGCGGTATTCCGCCAACACCATTGTCTGAGCTTCTTTAACCTGTGCCGACACGGTGGCTACCACCGCTTTTTTGTCGTTTAGATTAAGACCCATCGGGTCGACCTCCATTTCAGTTTTAGAAAAAGCAAACTTGTTAAAAATTTGCCACCTGCGCCACCGAAAACAGGAATTCTATTTTGGGGCACCATCTGCGCAGGTTGTTGATTTTTAAGCATTTTTTTAAGAAAAAAAAAAACGCACCTGCGGTCTTTGACGATCAAGGGTTATCCAACCAAGACCCTTGCCCAAAGTTCTTTAAAAGCTTGCAGTATCTACGCGTAACCCCGGTCCCATCGTAGAAGTCAGGCTAATTTTCTTCAAATAAATCCCTTTGGATGTTGCCGGTTTGGCTTTGTTTAAAGCATCAATTAAGGATTTGAAATTTTCAGTTAAAGCCGCTTCATCAAAAGAAGCTCTGCCAATGGTGGCGTGAATAATGCCTGCTTTGTCCGTGCGGTATTGCACTTGTCCAGCTTTGGCGTTTTTGACCGCGGTCTCCACATCCATGGTTACCGTGCCGACTTTGGGGTTGGGCATCAAACCGCGCGGTCCCAAAATTTGCCCGAGTTGTCCCACAATACGCATTGAATCAGGAGTGGCAATCACAATATCAAAATCCAATTTGCCGGCTTTCACATCCGCGGCAAGATCTTCAAAACCGACCACATCGGCACCTGCAGCGCGAGCAGCTTCGGCTTTGGCGCCCTGAGCAAAAACGGCAACGCGAACAGACTTGCCTGTGCCTGCGGGCATTACCACCGAACCGCGCACCAATTGGTCAGATTTACGCGCATCAATACCCAAAACCACAGCCACATCAATCGACTCATTAAATTTGGCAGTGGCCAATTTTTTAATTAAAGTCAAGGCGTCAGATAAAGAATAAAATTTTTGACGATCTACTTGTTTTGCCAAGGCTTGCGTTCTTTTGCTTAATTTTGCCATTTTACAAACCCTCCACGGTAATACCCATAGAACGTGCAGAACCCGCAATAG
>JBNMHE010000099.1:0-6809 GCA_050872585.1 Rhodocyclales bacterium
CAACATAATGCCAATTTCAGCCAGTTGCGAAGCCAAATTCACATCCGCCACAAAACCGGGCGATGCCGGACCAATTAAAATGCCCGCCAGCAAATAGCCCACCAAAGCGGGAAATTTCAAGCGTTCTGCCGCAAAACCAAAAAGCAGCGCAATGCCAAAACCCACGCTTAAAGTGGTAATAAGAGTGTGATCCATAATTTTTTCTTATAAAAAACAAAGTGTTCAGCCGTTTTTTTAGTGTATTTTTTAAAAAAAATCTACAAAAATTTTCATCTTTTTATTCAAAACAAAAAAATCCACGGTCAACCGCCAAAAAATTTAAAAATTTAAAAATTATGTTGGGTTGACCGTGGATTTTTTAGTTTTTTTAGTGATCGCTTTTTGCGCGGTTGCACTCACGGCAAAGCATTTGGCAGTTTGAAATCTCCGTTTTGCCGCCTTTGCTCCACGGGATGATGTGGTCGGCTTCCATTTCGTCAATTTTAAATTGATGCCCTGTTTTCATGCATTTTTTGTTTGCGCAAACTCCGCCTTGTTTTTCATATATTTCTCTTTTTTGTGCATCGCTAAACGCTCTTAAATTCAAATATTTTTCGTTCCTGCTCAACACAAAAGCGTAAATGCCTTTTTTATTTTTAACCTCATCATCTTTCATCAATTTTGACACTTCGTTTTCAAGTTCTACGCTGTCTAAATCTTTGTTTTAATACTGATTGAAAAAAAATCCCCACTCCAACCCCTTCATCTCCTTACGGTATTTTGGAAATTTCATCTCCACCCAGTCAATCACTTTGCAAAAGTAGCCCCACAACTCGTCCGCGTTCTTGCTCTCTTTGGCGTTTTTCGCCATATACTCGCAGATGCTTTTATCCTCCCGCTTTCCTGCGATCCACGCGATTGCACTCTCCAAAAACTCCTGCCGCAAACTCTCGCCTTTTAAAAACTTCCCGCCTTTTTGCTCCGCCACCGAGCCTCGTTTGCTAAACCGCTTCTTCGCGTCCGCAAGCCACGCACTGACATAAACCGCGTTTCGCAACTCCTGCTCGCTTAGCTTCTCGCCTGCGATGTTGATGACTCTAAACCATTCCAGCTTCTCGCTCTCGCTGCCTTCACAAACATAAACCAAAAGCGCATACTCCAAAAATTTCTCCTTCAAGTCCTGCGCCAAGTTGTGAAAATACACCCCATCAACACTAAAATCCCCCGCGACATAGTCACAAACGCTGATCGTGCGTTGCTGCCCGTCTAAAACCTCAAACTCCTCGCCGTTTTGCACCCAGTAAATGGAATTGAGCGGAAAATCCTTCAAAATGGTGCGAATCACCTCATCGCGTTGTTTGTCTTTATAAACATATTCTCGTTGGTATTTTGGACGGATGTTAAGCTTGCCGCCGTAACCGATAATCTCGCCGCTCTCTTCGTCTCTTTTGTAGCCTTCGACTAAGTCTTTGATTTTGATTTTTTGTAGTTCGATTTTCATTTTTTATCCTTTCGTTTTTGGATAAAAACCCTTGCAAATTTAACCTTATTCACAATTAAAGGTCGTGCGTCTTTATCGCCTAAAAAATCAATTCCTACAATTTCTCTATCGTAACCAGCAGAAGCTGACAACCCCACAATCTCAAACTGCTCGGGGTTGTATTTATCTAAAAATGTGATAGGCACTCCCATAACACCATCATAATCAAGCGGGATTTCAATAGTTTTATCCACATTGATCGCGTCATAATTATCGTATTTTGGGTATTTCTCAGGCGTTTTGGCGTAAGAGTAAATCGTCTCTAAAACCTCGTGCCGTTTTGGATAATCCAAATTTACAAACCAACGCACACCCTTAACGCGTATAAATTTATTGCCTTCATCATCAATCCTTACACCAGCAGCTTCAAGCGGATAATGTTTTGGCACTCCAAATTCTCTATCACCACTATGAATACTTGCTCCAAGCCAAAGTTTATTTTCTTTGATAAGCGCAAAAATCTCTTTATAGGTTATTGCATTGACATTACCGATAATCACAAACTTTTTATCGTATTCCACTAACTGCGCGACATACTCCCTAAAAAGCGAAAAGGGCGGGTTGGTCACGACAATGTCGGCTTGTTTTAAAAGCGCAATACTTTCCACACTTCTAAAATCGCCATCGCCTTTAAACGCCGTGCTTTTGATTTTGGGAATAAACGTTTCAACTTGTGTAACTTCACGCAATTCTTTGCCGTTTTGGTCAACCCCATTGTATTCAAAAAAACAGCCTTTATCACTTTGACCTAATGAAAAATGTTCGGCATCATTATTTTGGTAGCAAGAACAAATGAGTTTTTTTAACTTCAAATGCCAAAAATTTTTGGCAAAATACAAAAAGAAATTGGAAACCTTCGGGTCATCACAATTGCAATAAATCACCTTGCCTTCAAAATGTGCTTTGTAATGTTTTAACTCGTTTTCAATATCCACCAACTGCGTATAAAACTCATCTTTTTTTGCCTTTTTGGCTTGGTGTAAATTGCGATTGGCACTTGTTGCCATTTGTCACTCCTTTTCCACGGTCAACCCAAAATTTTTTTGAAAAAACAAAATTTATTCTTCTGTTTTTTCATTTTTTTCAGTATTTTCAGCTGATTGCGCTTCATCTTTTGGTGTTTTTTTGGCTTTTTTGGCTGCTTTTTTGGCTGCTTTTTTTTCCGCTTTTTCTCTGGCTTCTTGTTCTTTTTCTGCTATGTATGCAAGCTCTTGTTGGAGTTGCTCTTCTTCATATTCTTGTAAGGTTTTTTCAAATACAAAATCATCGTATCGTTTGTCGTATTCTTTTCTTGCTTGTTCAATTTGCGCTTGTTTTTCCAGTTCTCGCATTTTTTGCGCTTTGATGCGTTCGGCTTGTTCTAATTCTTCAAATTCCCTTAAATAAGGCGAAGTATTGTCGTAATAATTATCCCAAGAATCTTCCACTCCACCACGAAGCGGCTCGGGTTTTTCTTCAAAAGGAAGAGCACCAATAAAGCGCAAACGGAAATAATCGCCTTCTTCGCTCCAATTTTCAGATGGTGTTGGCCAAAAAACCAACATTTGCGTTTCTTTGGCGGGCGAAGATTCATTGGGAACTTGGGCATAATCTTGCCAATCGTCCAAAACAAAGCGTGTGGTTTCATTGTGCTTGTGAATGCCACATTGATGCGTATGTCCGTGAATAAAAAAATCACAAGGCGATTTTTTTAACAATTCTTCAATGGCTTGCGGGTTTAAATCGGTATAAGTGCCATCTTTATTGGCTTGGCTGGCTTGGCGAATGGTGTTGGCCATTGCCATTCTTTCTTCAAAAGGTTTTTTTAAAATTTCTTGCTGCCAAACAGGATTGCGCGTTTTTTTCAAAAATGCCATATAAGGCAAATCATCCGTGCAATATTGATCACCGTGCGAGAGCAAAAGCTTTTTTTCACCATATTCTATTAAAAAAGGATCCGGCAAAATTTTGGCTTGCGAGGCGCGCGCAAATTCTTCTCCCAATAAAAAATCACGATTGCCGCGCATAATAAAAACCGGACAAGCCGAATTTTTAATGGACAAAGCAATGTTGGCGTAATACTCCAATTTTAATTGGTCATCGCCCACCCAAAAATCAAACAAATCACCCAAAATAAAAATGGCGGAATTTTGTGCTTTTTCCATCAAATAGGTGAAAAACAAAGTTAAAGTTGGCGTATCCGGCGACAAATGCCAATCGGATGTAAAAATCAATTTCATTTTGCGTGCTGATTTTGGGTGGCAATTTTGTGAATTGAAACGGGTTTGGAATTTTTTAATAAAACTCTTCCACTTTTTCAATAATCACGGAATCAAGTGGCACATCATTATAAAGACCGCGCGAGTAGGTTTTAACTTGTTTGATTTTATCCACCACATCCATTCCTTCAATCACTTCCCCAAAAACACAATAACCCCAGCCGGCATCAGTAGGTGCGGTGAAATTTAAAAAATCATTGTCCGCCACATTGATAAAAAACTGCGCCGTTGCCGAATGCGGATAAGATGTTCTGGCCATTGCCAAGGTTCCACGCTTATTTTTTAAGCCGTTGTTGGCTTCGTTTTCAATGGAAGGGTCGGTTTGTTTTTGCATCATTTTGACATTGAAACCACCGCCTTGAATCATAAAACCATCAATCACACGATGAAAAATCGTATCGTTGTAAAAACCTTTGCGCACATAATTTGCAAAATTGGCACAAGTATTAGGCGCTTCTTTCTCAAACAATTCCACTACAAAAGTGCCGTAATTGGTGATAAATCGCATCATTTTTGTTTCCTTTTTTAAAATTTTAAAAAAAATTCAACGTTGACCGTGGATTTTTTGCATTTTACAAATTAACAAAATCAAAAAAAATTTTATTGTTGAATGATTTCCACAGAATCAATCACAATGGGTTGTTGCGGCACATCTTGATGCATGCCGCTTGTTGTGGTGGGCACTTGGGCAATTTTATCCACCACATCCATTCCTTTTGTGACTTTACCAAAAACGCAATAACCCCAACCATCAAAAGATGGATAATCCAAATTGTGGTTATCCACCAGATTGATAAAAAATTGCGATGTTGCCGAATGCGGTGCCGATGTTCTTGCCATGGCAATGCTTCCACGCAAGTTGTTTAAGCCGTTTTGGGATTCGTTTTCAATGGGATGAAGCGTTAATTTTTGATTCATTTGCGCATCAAAACCGCCGCCTTGAATCATAAAACCATTGATGACGCGATGAAAAATGGTGCCGTTGTAAAAACCTTTTTGCACATAATTTAAGAAATTGGCCACCGTTTTGGGCGCTTGTTGCGCATTCAATTCTGCGTGAATATCGCCCAAAGAAGTGTGCACAACAATTTGCGTTTGTGAAAAAGCAGAAAAACTCAACCAAGCTGCGCAAAAAAGCAGAATTTTTTTCATTTTTTAAATCCTTTATTTTTGAAACGATTGAAACTGATTCAACATTTCCAACTCTTTCAAAACCGAACCCGGCGCAATTTCATGGGCATTTTGAAAGGCTTGGCGCGCCAATTCCAAATAAACAAAACCCAAATTTTGATGCGCTTTTGCAAATTGCGGATGAACGGAAATAGCCATTTTAAGCGTTTCCAAGGCTTTGTCCCATTGTTTGTTTTGGGCATAAAGCACGGCGGCGTTGTTATAAGGTTCGGGCAATTCGGGAAAATCCGCCATCAAGCGATTCAAAACTTCAAGCGCTTGTTCTTTTTTGCCAGAATCTGCCCACTGAACAGCTTGTTGAAACAATTGAATGGGCGCGTTTTGCGTTTTGTTCAAAACCGAAGAATTTTGCGCCAATGCAAATGCACTAGCACAAAACGCGGCGCAAAAAATGAGAATCTTCATGGTTAAATTTCAGCTACACTTGAAAATTTTTATTGTAACAGCGCGTGCCATTATGCTCAAAATTTACAACACATTAAGCAACCAAAAAGAAGTTTTTAAACCCATTGAAGAAGGAAAAGTGCGCCTTTATGTTTGCGGAATGACCGTTTATGATTTTTGCCACATCGGGCATGCGCGCGTGTTGGTGGTGTTTGATTTGTTGCGGCGCTGGCTTGCCACACTTGGTTTTGAAGTGGCTTATGTTAGAAATATTACCGACATTGACGACAAAATCATCAAACGCGCGGCAGAAAATAACGAATCCATACAATCGCTAACAGCGCGTTTTATTGCCGCCATGCACGAAGATTGCAAAGCCTTGAACGTGTTGCCGCCAACCTTGGAACCCCACGCCACCGACAACATTGCGGCGATGGTTGATTTAATCAAAATATTAGAAAAAAAAGGCTTGGCATACGCCACAACAAGCGGTGATGTGCTTTTTGCCGTGCGCAAATTTGCCGACTACGGCAAGCTTGCCAAAAAAACTTTGGACGATTTAATCGCTGGCGAGCGCGTCTTAGTCAATGATGAAAAACGCGACCCGCTTGATTTTGTTTTGTGGAAAGCCGCAAAACCGAATGAACCTTTTTGGGAATCGCCTTGGGGGCGCGGTAGACCCGGTTGGCATTTGGAATGTTCGGCAATGAGCACCCAATTTTTGGGCAAACACATTGATATTCACGGCGGCGGGCAAGATTTGCAATTTCCGCACCACGAAAACGAAATTGCACAATCTGAGGGTGCCCATGGCGGGCGCTTTGTGAATTATTGGATGCACAACGGCTTTGTGCGCGTGGATGGCGAAAAAATGGCAAAATCCTTGGGCAATTTTTTTACCATTCGCGAGGTTTTGGAAAAATACCACCCCGAAGTGTTGCGTTTTTTTATTTTGCGCGCGCATTATCGCTCGCCTTTAAATTATTCAACTATTCATTTAAATGATGCCAAAAATAGTTTGGATAGTTTGTATTTGACTTTGCGCGATTATCCTGCCGAAAAAAATTGGCATTTAAATTGGAATGATGAAGACGCTTTAAAATTTAAAAATTCTTTAAATGAAGATTTGGATACTTCCAATGCTTTTGCGGTTTTATTTGATTTGGCATCGCGCATTCGCCAAAATAAAAACAATACTTTGTCTTCTAAATTAAAAACATTGGCAAACATTTTGGGAATTTTAGAAAAAAATCCACAAGATTATTTTCAAGGCCATTTCAAAACAAATGAAAATTATATTTTGGAACAAATAGAAAAAAGAAAATTGGCAAAACAAAATAAAGATTTTCAAACAGCGGATTTAATCCGAGAAGAATTATTCCAACAGGGAATTGTTTTGGAGGACAAAAAGGAAGGGACCGTTTGGCGTAAAATTTAAAAAATCCACGGTCAACGCC
>JBNMHE010000100.1:0-6799 GCA_050872585.1 Rhodocyclales bacterium
ACTGTGCGCTTAGCCGGTTCATCGGGTGCCAACCCCTTTGCCTGCATTGCGGCGGGCATTGCGTGTGTGTGGGGCAAAGCGCACGGCGGCGCCGATGAAGCGTGTTTGAAAATGTTGGAAGAAGTTGGCGATGTTTCGCGCCTTTCGCATTTTTTAAATCGCGCCAAAGACAAAACGGATTCCTTTAAATTGATGGGTTTTGGGCATCGTGTTTACAAAAATTTTGACCCCAGAGCCAAACTGATGAAAAAAATCTGCCGCGATGTTTTAGAAAATTTGGGGCTAGAAAACGACCCGCTTTTTAAACTGGCATTAACCTTGGAAAAAATCGCCTTGGAAGACGATTATTTTGTTGAGAAAAAACTCTACCCCAACGTGGATTTTTATTCCGGCATTGTGCAGCGCGCCATTGGCATTCCAACCCAAATGTTTACCTGCATTTTTGCGCTTGCCCGAACTGTGGGGTGGCTGGCGCAATGGGAAGAGATGATTACCGACCCCGAATACCGAATCGGCCGCCCGCGCCAACTTTATGTTGGCAAAACGCACCGCTCGGTTCCAGATTTAAACCAACGCTAATTGTTTTTTTAAAAATCCACGGTCAACCACTATTTTTTTTGAAAATTTTTGAACGTTCACCGTGGATTTTCTTTAAAAAAAACTTTTTTTTTGAAAGGTAAAAAATGAAACGCATTTTTTTGTTTTTGGCAACCAACTTGGCGGTGATGTTGGTTTTGTCGGTGACCGCCAGCATTGTTTTGAGTTTGTTGGGAATGCCCGAGGCATCGGGTTTGTTGGGTTTGCTTGTTTTTTCTGGCGTTTTTGGTTTTGGCGGGGCGTTTATTTCGCTTTTCATTTCCAAATGGGTTGCCAAATGGAGCACAGGTGCCGTGGTGATTAAAGAACCTTCTTCATCCACCGAAGTTTGGTTGTTAGACACCGTGCGCGATTTGTCCGAGCGCGCCAATTTGCCCATGCCCGAAGTGGCTATTTATAACGGCGCGCCCAATGCTTTTGCCACAGGTTCTTCCAAAAATTCATCCTTGGTTGCAGTTTCCACCGGTTTGTTGGATTTAATGGACAAAAACGAAGTGCGCGCCGTTTTGGCGCACGAAATGGCGCACATTCAAAATGGCGATATGGTTACTTTGACCTTGATTCAAGGCGTGGTGAATACCTTTGTGATTTTTTTCGCGCGTTTATTAGCCACTTTTTTAAGCGGTGGTGCCAAAACGGAAAACGGCTCACGCGTGGTGTATCACGTTTCCACGTTGATTTTTGAAGTGCTGTTTGGCATTTTGGCAAGCGCCATTGTGGCGCATTTTTCCAGAAAAAGAGAATTTCGCGCCGATGCGGGCGCGGCGCGTTTACTTGGCAACAGAAAACCCATGCAAAAAGCCTTGGCGCGTTTGGGCGGTTTGAATGATGAAGACACATTGCCGCAATCTTTAACCGCTTTTGGTTTTAGCGGTGGCAAATTAAGCCAAATGTTTGCATCGCACCCGCCCATTGAAGCGCGCATTGCCGCATTGGAAAACGTTGAAATTTAACCATGTAAAAATGTAAAAATGCGCGAAGAAATTCTCATCAATTTTGCCCCAGAAGAAACCCGCGTTGCCTTGTTGCAACAAGGCGTGGTGCAAGAACTGCACATTGAACGCGTGAAAAACCGCGGCATTGCGGGCAACATTTATTTGGGGCAAATCAAGCGCATTTTGCCCGGTATGCAATCGGCTTTTGTGGATATTGGTTTGGAGCGTTCGGCGTTTTTGCATATTGCTGATGTGGTGCAAACCAACCATGAAAACAAAACCATTGAGCAACTGTTGAATGTGGGAAAAGAAATTATTGTTCGGGTAGAAAAAGATCCCATCGGAACCAAAGGCGCCAGACTTTCCACGCAAATTTCTTTGGCGGGCAGAACCTTGGTTTATTTGCCCAACGACAAACACATCGGTATTTCGCAACGCATTGGCGATGAAGAACGCGAAGAATTGCGCATGCGTGTTGCGGCTTTGTTGGATGAAAATGAAAAAGGCGGCTTTATTGTGCGCACACAAGCGGAAAAAGCATCCGATGAAGAATTGATTAACGATGTTGCTTATTTGAAAAAAACGTGGGAAAAAATCAAAAACAAAGCCATGAGAGCCTCTGCGCCCAAAGTGCTTTATGAAGAACTTTCATTGGGGCAACGTGTTTTGCGCGATTGGGTCAATGCCAAAACGCATCGCATTTTGGTTGATTCAAAACCCGAATTTGAAAACCTGCGCCTTTTTGCCAAAACTTATATGCCGCGCGCTTTAAATCTTTTGGAGTTGTATCAAGGCGAGCGCGCGCTTTTTGAACTCAACAATGTGGATGAAGAAATCCAAAAAGCCTTGGCGCGCCGCGTGGATTTAAAATCCGGCGGCTATTTGATGATTGACCAAACCGAAGCCTTAACCACCATTGATGTGAATACCGGCGGTTTTGTGGGGTTGAAAAATTTTGATGAAACCGTGTTTAAAACCAATTTGGAAGCCTCTGTTGCCATTGCACGCCAACTGCGGCTACGCAATTTGGGCGGCATTATCATTGTGGATTTTATTGATATGGAAAACGCCGCCCACCGCCAAACTGTTTTGGATTCGCTCAAAAAATCGGTTGAAAACGACCACGCGCGCGTGGGTGTGAGCGATTTTTCCGCATTGGGTTTGGTGGAAATGACGCGCAAACGCACGCGTGAATCGTTGTCGCACATTTTGTGTGAAACGTGCCCGACTTGTGGCGGGCGGGGCGAAATCAAAACGGCGCAAACGGTGGCTTATGAAATTTTGCGTGAAATTTTAAAAGAAGCGCGGCAATTCAACGCCCCGGAATACCGAATCATCGCCGCACCAGCGGTGATTGATTTGTTTTTAGAAGAAGAATCGCAAGCGCTTGCCACTTTATCCGAACAAATTGAACGCTTAATTTCCTTGCAAGCAGAAGCCAGCTACGCCCCCACACAATACGATATTGTTTTGATGTAAAAACGCCGCAGTTTTCCACGGTCAATGCAAAATTTTTTTTAAAAATGGCTTGGGTTGTTTGAAAAAACCAAATTTTTTTTCAAAATTTTGCCAAGTTCACCGTGGAACGTAGCAAAATAACGCCGTTTTTTTAACGCCTTCTTTTAATTATGAAAAAACTCATCATTGCAGAAAAACCTTCTGTGGCAAACGACATTGCCCGTGCATTAGGCGGGTTTGAAAAATCCACCGATTTTTGGGAAAACAACGACTTCATCATCTCTTCTGCCGTTGGGCATTTGTTGGAACTCAAATGCCCGGAATCTTTTGAAGTCAAACGGGGCAAATGGACTTTCAAAAACCTGCCCGTTATCCCCGATTATTTTGATTTAAAACCCATTGCCAAAAGCGAAGCACGCTTAAAACTGCTGTTGAAATTGATTAAAAGAAAAGACGTTCAATCACTCATCAACGCTTGCGATGCCGGGCGTGAAGGCGAATTGATTTTTAATTACATCGCCAGCTTTGCCAACAACAAAAAACCCGTTGAGCGCTTGTGGTTGCAATCAATGACGCCCGCCGCCATTCGTGAAGGTTTTCAAAAATTAAAAAACCAAACCAGCATGCAAGGCTTGGCGCAAGCGGCAATGTGCCGCTCGGAAGCCGATTGGTTGGTTGGCATCAACGGTACACGTGCGATGACGGCGTTTAATTCCAAAACCGGCGGTTTTCATTTAACAACGGTCGGGCGAGTGCAAACGCCAACACTTGCCATTGTGGTAGAACGGGAAAAAGAAATTAAAGAATTCAAACCCAAAAATTTTTGGGAAATAGAAGCGGATTTTGCAATTCAATCGGGTGTTTACCGTGGCAAATTTTTTGACCCCAATTTTAAAAAATCAGAAAACAAAGATTTAAAAGAATCGCGTTTGTGGAGTCGTGAAGATGCGGAAAAAATCGCCCAAAAAGTAGCTGGCAAAAAGGGCAGCGCAACCGACACCGCCAAGCCCGAGAGCAACCTTTCGCCACTTTTATTTGATTTAACCAGCTTGCAGCGTGAAGCCAACGCCCGCTTTGGTTTTTCTGCCAAAACAACGCTTTCTATTGCGCAAGCGCTTTATGAAAAACACAAACTTTTAACTTATCCCCGCACCGATTCACGTGCTTTGCCCGAAGATTACGTGCCGCAGGTCAAAGACATTTTAAAAAACGCCCCCGCTGATTTTCAAACGTTTGCGGCGGAAATTTTAAAAAACGCTTGGGTCAAACCCAACAAACGCATTTTCAACAACGCCAAAATTAGCGACCACTTTGCCATTATTCCAACATTGAGCACGCCCAAAAAGTTAAATGAAGCGGAATTAAAACTGTATACCCTTGTTTTCAAACGCTTTTTGGCTGTTTTTTACCCGGCGGCGGTGTATCAAGTAACCACCAGAATCACCGAAATTGAAAATATGTTGTTTAAAACCGAAGGCAAAGTTTTGGTTGAAGCTGGTTGGCGCAAAATTTACGGTGCGGGTTCAAATGCGGAACCCGATTCCTTGCCACCTTTAAAACAAGGCGAAGCCGTTTTCACACAAAATGTGGAGATTTTGGATTTAAAAACCAAAGCGCCGCCACGTTTTACGGAAGCAACCTTGCTTTCCGCCATGGAAGGTGCGGGCAAAATGGTGGATGATGAAGAATTGAAAGCCGCAATGGCAGAACGTGGGCTTGGCACGCCAGCCACCCGTGCGCAAATTATTGAAAATTTGATTTTGGAAAAATACATGCTGCGCCAAGGGCGAGATTTAATGCCATCTGCCAAGGCTTTTTCATTGATGACGTTGTTGAATGGTTTGGGCGTAACCGAACTGATTCAACCCGAATTAACGGGCGAATGGGAATACAAACTTGGCAGAATTGAAAAAGGCGAATACACCCGAGCGGCTTTTATGAACGAAATTGCCCAAATGACCAAACACATTGTTGCCCGTGCCAAAGAATTTGAAGCGGACACCGTGCCGGGCGATTTTGGCGCTTTGAAAACGCCTTGCCCTTTTTGTGGTGGGCAATTGCGTGAAAATTACAAAAAATTCCAATGCCAACATTGCGATTACAGCATTTGGAAAATTATGGCAGGCAGGCAATTGGAAGCGCAAGAAGTAGAAACACTTTTAAAAGAAGGCAAAACACCTTTGTTGGAAGGTTTTATGAGCAAAATGGGCAGACCATTTTCTGCCATTGTGTTGCTGGATGAAAACCAAAAACCGATTTTTGAATTTGCACAAAAAGAAGAAGTCAGCGCACAAAATCCAATAGAATTAACCGCGGATAAACAAGTTGGTCAATGCCCGCAATGCGGCGCCAATGTTTATGATTTGGAAAAAGCCTATGTTTGTGAAAACAAATTGAATCAACAAAAATGCGATTTTCAAATGAGCCATTTGATTTTGAATCAAGAAATTGAACGCAAACAAATGGAAAATTTATTGAATCACCGCAAAACCGATTTGCTCACCAACTTTGTATCCAAACGCACGCACAAAAAGTTTTCCGCTTTTTTGGTTTTGGATGCCAAAGGCAAAATGGCTTTTGAATTTGAAGCCAAAAAAACAAGCAGAAAAACAAGTCCAAAAACAAAATAAAAAAATCCACGGTCAACCGATTATTTTTTTGAAAAAAATAACGGTTTACCGTGGAAAATCATTATTTTTTGGCATCAAAGCGTTGTGGGTTTTTTCTAATGCCAAAAGTTTTTGTTTTTTGTCTATTCCAGCGGCAAAGCCCGTGAGATTGCCGTTTTTGCCAATCACGCGGTGGCAAGGAATAATCAGCAAAATGGCATTATGCGCCACGGCATTGCCCACGGCTTGGGCGCAGATTTTTTTGACGCTTTTGTTTTTGGTGGAATGTTGGGCAGCAATTTGTTTTGCAATTTCGCCATAGCTGGTGGTTTTGCCAAAGGGAATTTGAAGCAAAATCTCCCACACTCTTTGGCGAAAAGCCGTGGTGCGCATTAAAAGTGGCGGGGTGAAATGCGGGCAGATTCCGCTGAAATAAAGGTCTAGCCAACGGCGTGTTTCATCAAAAATTGGGCAGTTTTTTTCTTGATGTTGGGCAAAAAGCGATTCTGCAAAATAGCGCGCGCCGTTAAACCACAAGCCGATTAAAAACGCACCATCGCTTGCCATTGTGATTTTGCCAAGCGGCGAGTCGTAAAAAGCGATGCAATCCATTTTTTTAAAAAAATCCACGGTGAACCGATTATTTTTTTGAAAAAAATAATCGGTTCACCGTGGAAGTGCTGATTTTTTAAACTAGCGCCCAAATAAACCTTTTAATGCAAAGGCGTTGAAGGAATTTTGCAAGAGTTTGGATTCATCCATTTGCGTTGTTGCATTTTCTGCATGTTGCGCTGCGGCAATGGTGTTTTCCATCAACATCGCAATGGTCATCGGGCCCACGCCGCCGGGCACCGGCGTAATTGCGGCGGCTTTGTTTTTTACCGATTCAAAATCCACATCGCCAGCCAATTTGCCGTTTGGCAAACGGTTGATTCCCACATCAATCACAACAGCGCCTTCTTTGACCATTTCTTGTGTAACAAAATTGGCGCGGCCAATGGCAACAATTAAAATATCGGCGTTTTGTGTGTGTGCGGATAAATTTTTGGTTTTGGAATGGCAAACGGTAACGGTTGCCCCGCGGTTGATTAAAAGCAGCGCCAAGGGTTTGCCCACAATGGTGGAGCGCCCGATAATCACGGCGTTTTTGCCTTCAATTTCAATTTTTTCTTCGTCTAATAAACGCACAATGCCTTTGGG
>JBNMHE010000101.1:0-6781 GCA_050872585.1 Rhodocyclales bacterium
TGCGTTGACCGTGGAAAAATTTAAAAATAAAAAAAATCCACGGTCAACTTCAAAAAATTTTTAAAAATTTAATTTTTTTGATTTTTTTAAATTTTTAAAAACAAAAAAATGAGTCCAAACCATGTTTGAAATTTTAAATACTGAAAATTTTGCCCGCCGTGGCGTTTTAAAAACTTTGCACGGCAACATTCAAACGCCTGCTTTTATGCCTGTTGGCACTTATGGTTCGGTGAAAGCGCTCACGCCTTTTGCTTTAAATCAAACCAAAGCGCAAATTTGTTTGGGCAACACTTTTCATTTGTGGCTGCGCCCGGGGTTGGAAGTGATTCAACAACACAAAGGTTTGCACCATTTTATGCAATGGCACAAACCTATTTTGACGGATTCGGGTGGTTTTCAAGTTTTTTCGCTGGGCAAATTGCGCAAAATTAAGCCAGAAGGCGTTTATTTTGCTTCCCCCATTGATGGCGCTAAATGTTTTTTGTCGCCTGAAAAATCCATGCACATCCAAAAGGTTTTAAATTCCGACATTGTGATGATTTTTGACGAATGCACGCCTTACCCCGCCACAGAAAAAGAAGCGGCGCAATCCATGCGGCTTTCAATAGAATGGGCAAAACGCTCCAAAACAGAATTTTTAAACTTGGAAAACCCCAACTTGCTTTTTGGCATTGTGCAAGGTTCTATGTTTGAACATTTGCGTGAAGAATCTTTAAACGCTTTAAAGGCAATCAATTTTGATGGCTTTGCCATTGGCGGTTTATCGGTTGGCGAACCCAAAGAGGAAATGTTTCGCATTTTGGATTTTTTAAAAGACAAAATGCCACACAACAAACCGCATTATTTAATGGGCGTTGGCACGCCCGAAGATTTGATTGTGGGCGTTGGTTTGGGCATTGATATGTTTGATTGCGTCATGCCCACACGCAATGCCCGAAATGGCCATTTGTTTACGTCAAAAGGCGATATTAAAATCAAAAACGCCCGCTACAAAATGGACACGCGCGCCTTGGATGAAAACTGCAATTGTTATACTTGCCAAAATTTTTCACGCGCTTATTTGCACCATTTGTTTCGCTCAAAAGAAATTTTAAGCAGTATTTTAAATTCCATTCACAACGTGCATTTTTACCAAAATATGATGCAAGAAATACGCACACAAATTGAAAATCACAATTTTGAAAATTGGCGCCAAGATTTTTTAACCCAACGCCAAAGCGGAGATTTTTAAATGTTGATTTTGGGCATTGAAACTTCATGCGATGAAACCGGTTTGGCGCTCTATGATTCGGAGCGCGGCTTGCTTGGCGACGTGCTGCATTCGCAAATTGCACATCACGCGGAATACGGCGGCGTGGTGCCAGAATTGGCATCGCGCGACCATATTCAATACATCACGCCGCTTTTCAAACAACTTTTAAACCAAACACAATGCCAACTTTCACAAATTGATTTAATCGCTTATACCGCCGGGCCCGGTTTGGCAGGCGCTTTGCTTGTTGGCGCAGCATTTGCGCAAAGTTTGGCATTTGCCCTCAAAAAACCAGTTTTGCCCATTCACCATTTGGAAGGACATTTGCTCTCGGCGTTGATGAATCAAAACGCCCTTGATTTTCCATTTTTGGCGTTGTTGGTGTCCGGCGGACACACGCAACTGATGCGAATCAATGGCGTTGGGCAATACCACATTTTGGGTGAAACCTTGGATGATGCCGCCGGCGAAGCCTTTGACAAAACCGCCAAACTTTTGGGTTTGCCTTATCCGGGCGGCGCTTTGCTTTCCAAAATGGCTGAAAACGGCAAAGACGATGTTTTTAAACTGCCGCGCCCAATGCTGCATTCGGGCGATTTGAATTTTAGTTTTTCCGGTTTAAAAACTGCCGTTTTAACAAAAATCAAAGAAAATCAAACCATTACCAATGAATTGAAAGCCAATCTGGCGCGCGCTTTTGAAGAAGCCATCACAGACGTTTTGCTCAACAAAACCTTCAAAGCCTTGGAACAAGAAAAATTAAAAAACGTGGTTGTGGCTGGCGGCGTTGGCGCCAACTTGCGTTTGCGTTTTAAGTTGAATCAACAAGCTGAATCAAAAGGTTTTTGCGTGCATTACCCGCCGATTTCCCTTTGCACCGATAACGGTGTGATGATTGCATTTGCCGCCTATTTGCGCATTAAAAATGGTTTTTTGCCGCAAAATGCCGGCAGTTTTAATGTTTTTCCGCGTTTTCAACTCGGCGAAGATTTTCCACGGTCAACCGCAAAAAAATTTTAAAATAGCGCTTCTTTTCGCTTTAAATATTATTAAAAAAAGAAAAAGCGCTTTTGATTTTGGTTTTGTTTAATCGATGAAAAAAGGAAAAAAATGAACACAAAAAACGAACTTCACACCATTTCATTTGCAAATGAAGGAACCATTATTGCCAAATTTGAGTCCAGCCCGCATGAAAATTCCAATGCAATCCAAAGTGAAGCAGAATTAGAAAAAGCCTTTATTCAACAATTAGAAAATCAAGGTTATGAATATGCCCAAGAAATTAAACAACAAGAAGATTTAAAACGCAATTTAAAAAAACAAATTGAAAAACTCAATGAATGTGCATTTAATTCCAATGAATGGAATAGATTTTTTGAAGAAGTATTGGCAAAAGAAAATGATGGCATTGAAGAAAAAACAGCTTTAATCCAAAGGAATTACATTCACAATTTTGTTTTTGATAATGGCACACAACAAAATCTGATGTTGGTGGACAAACACCATTTGCACAGAAATACTTTGCAAGTGGTCAATCAATACAGCAGCCAAAATGGCAAAAATCGTTACGATGTCAGCATTTTGGTGAATGGTTTGCCGTTGGTGCATATTGAATTAAAACGGCGTGGCGGCAAGGAAACGCTCAAAAATGCTTTTTCGCAAATAGAGCGATACGGCAAAGAAAGTTTTTTTTCTGACTGCGGACTTTTTAATTTTGTGCAAATTTTTATTATTTCAACCGGCACTTACACCAAATATTACGCCAACACCACAAGAAGCAGATATTTACAAGAAAAACAAAAAGGCGTTCAAGGCAACAGCAGTTTTGAATTTACCACTTTTTGGGCAGATTTTGAAAACAAGCAAATTTATGATTTGGTGGATTTTACCAGCACATTTTTAGCCAAACATGTGCTTTTAAATGTGCTTTTTAAATATTGTGTTTTTGATGTTTTTAAAAATTTATTGGTGATGCGTCCTTATCAAATTGCCGCAACGGAAAAGATTATTCGCAAAATTCACATGGCGCTCAACAACAAAAATTACGGCAGCGAAAATGCCAACGGCTACATTTGGCATTCCACGGGCAGTGGCAAAACGCTCACCAGTTTTAAAACCGCACAACTGGCTAAAAATATCAAAGGCATTGAAAAAGTGATGTTTGTGGTAGATAGAAAGGACTTGGATAATCAAACCGTGAATGAATACAACAAATTTGAAGAAAATTGCGTGAAATTGAATTCAAGCACAAAAGAACTTGAAAAACGGCTCAAAGACGACAATCAAAAAATGATTGTTACCACCATTCAAAAACTCAGCCGTTTTATAGAAAAAAACCAATCCCATTTTTTGTTTGACAAACCTTGTGTGATTATTTTTGACGAATGCCACCGCTCACAATTTGGAAAAATGCACACGCAAATTAAAAAACATTTTAAAAAACATTTGCTTTTTGGCTTTACGGGCACGCCCATTATGCAAGCCAACAAAACCGACCAAAAAGCTTGGCATTACAACAAAATTAGTTCAGAAACAACAACCGATGTGATTTTTAGCGAATGTTTGCATACTTACACCATTGCCAATGCCATTAAAGACAAAAATGTTTTGCCTTTTAAAGTGGATTACATTCAAGTTAATCCTCAATGTGCAAAGTTGGAACAATCTTGTGATTCGGAGGAAGAACAAAAGCAAAAAGAAAAAGCAATGCTTGAACACCCGCAAAGAATTGCAGAAATTGTTTCTTATGTTTTGAATCATTTTGACAAAAAAACGCACCGACACGGCAACAATCAAGGTTTTAATTCTATTTTTGCAACTTCCAGCATTCAAATGGCGCAACTTTATTACAATGAATTCAAACGGCAAAATGCAGAGTTAGATGAAAAAAAGCAAATTAAATTTGCGGTTATTTTCAGCGGCACGCCCAATGAAGATGGGGATGAAAACATAGAAACTTGCGAACATTTGCCCAAAAGTTCTTTGGATTTTTTAGAAAGCGCCATACAAGATTACAACAAAATTTTTAACAGCAATTACAACGCCAGTGCCAATGGTTTTGGGCAATATTATGTGAATGTATCCGAGCAAATGAAAAACAAGGCGTTGGATATGCTCATTGTGGTGGATATGTTTTTAACCGGTTTTGATGCCAAAACGCTCAACACGCTTTGGGTGGATAAAAATTTAAAAACGCACAGATTGATGCAAGCTTATTCCCGAACCAACCGCATTTTGGATTCCACCAAACAAAATGGGAACATTGTTTGTTTTCGGGATTTGGACAAAGCCACCAACGAGAGCATTATTTTGTTTAGCAAAAAAGAAGACGATCATTCCATTGTGCGCATGAGAAATTTTGCAGATTATTATGAAGGTTACAAGGATGATGAAAAAGGAAGCTTTCAAAAAGGTTATGTGCAAATTGTTCAAGAGATTAAAAACTTTCAAAATCATTCTCCGTTGCAAAATTTAATTTTTGGCACTTTGGAAGAAAAAAAGGCGTTTATTCAAATTTTTAATGAATTTTTGAAAATTGAAAACATTTTGAATGTGTTTGATGAATTTACAGAAGAGAAAAAAATCATCAAAGAAATGGACAAGCAAGATTTAAAAAGTGTTTATGCGGAAATTCGTGAAGATTTGCGCCAACATTTGCCAGAAGAATCACCAGAATGGCAAGACATTTCTTTTGAAGTGGCTTTGTTAAAACAAACGGACATCAATCTTGATTTTATTTACAAACTTTTGGCAGAAGTGGCTGCGGCACAAAATGAAAACAATGAGAAAAAATTGCAAGAACACAAAAAGCAAATTTTCCGTTATTTAAAGGGCAGTTTGAATTTGCGCAACAAAAAAGATTTAATTGAAAACTTTATTTTGTATTTGGCAAATCGCTTGAAGCAAACGGATTCAACATTTAATTCTGCGCTTGATTTTGAGAATTTTATTCAAAAAGAATTTCAACATTTTGTGAAAGATGAGCGAAAAGAAGAATTAAACGCCATTATTCAACAAAACAAGTTGAAGGAAAAAGAAACTTTGCAATTTATGAGAAAATCTTTTAAAAACAAGGAAATCAGCGATCTTGGGCCGGATTTTGGTCGCATTCTGCCAAAAATGTCTATGTTTGACAAAAAAACGCAAGAAAAAAAGAATAAAATTTTTGCGCAATTAAAAGCATTTTATGAAAAACACAAAGAAATTGTTGGCGAAGATTTTTTAAATTAAAAAAATCCACGGTCAACAGAATATTTTTTTCAAAAAAATATGTTGTTGACCGTGGATTTTTTGATTTTTTCAATTTTTATTTTTTTAATTCTTTGAAAGTCAACAGTTTTTCTCTATAAAATTCATATTGTTTTTTGCGGGCAGTCATTTCTGCGGGCAAACCGATGCAAATATCGCTGACCAGCGCATCAAATTGATCCAAAATCTCCACCACTTCATTTTGAACTTTCAACGGCGGAATGGGGATTTGAAAATTTTTAAATTTTTTCATATCCACAGAGGCAAAACCCGAAACATTCACATTATTTTTGCACCATTCACTTAAAATAAAGCCGTAATAAAATACAAATTTCATATTTAAATCCACACCACAATTTTCTTTTTTGGTTAAATAAGAAAACTGTTGATTCGCAAGCGAATCAACGGTAATCAATGCGTGTTCGCCAATGGTTGCCGTTGTGGCAACAATAAGAGAATTTGCAGGAAATAAACCGCTGCTTTTTACCGCTTGCGGCGTAATGTGTTGCAAAGAATCACTTAAAATTCTGCCATTTGTGCGAATGTCGTCCATTCTAAACCAAGGAATTGAACCGTTTTCCCAAAATTCTTTTTTTGCTTTTGAAGGCGTATAACCATTTTTAATTGTAAAAATCTCCCCCAAACTCATCATTTTCACGCCGTAACCTTCGGCGCGTTTTTCAAGCGCTTCAATGCTTAAAAGTTTTTCTCTGTAAAATTCGTATTGTTTTTTGCGGGCTTGTAATTCTGCTTGTAATTCTGCTTGTAATTCTGCTTGTAATTCTGTAAAGGCGTCCAAAATCAAAACAATTTCTTTTTGAATTTCTAACGGCGGAATGGGGATTTTTATTTTTGAATATTTTTCAATCCATTGCCGAGAATGTTCCATCGTTGAATAATGAATGCACTTCATAGCATAAAAAACAAATTTAAAATTGATATTTTTATTTTCTTTTAAATTTAAAATTTTCATGGCACTTGATTTTACTTTGAAAGGAAAATCAACCCAATGAAATGAAGTTGTAAAATCATCAAAAATAATGCAAGGATTTTGTTTGCTTGCTTGATAAACTCCGCTTGTTTCGTTGGTGTAACCCAAAATAAAACTCTGCCCCGCCGTTAAAACGGGCGTTGTATATTCATCGCTGTAATCCGTTTTTTGAACAATGTATTTTGTCGGTTGCGCATAATTCAAAACCTCCCCCAACGCTTTAAATTCCACGCCATCGGGGCAAAGTTGGTGAATCAAATCATTGATTTTGCTCATTGTTGTTTTTTCCA
>JBNMHE010000102.1:0-6678 GCA_050872585.1 Rhodocyclales bacterium
TTGATTGATTGATTGATTGATTGATTGATTGATTGATTGATTGATTGATTGATTGATTGATTGATTGATTGATTGATTGATTGATTGATTGATTAAATCATCCAAAGAAAATTCTTTTTTTATATTAAAAATAATGCTGGTCATTAAAACAGCAGAATAAGGAATATAATTTTCATCCGCTGAAAAACAAATGTGCATCGCCATGCTTAAAACTCCTTTTTTAAAATCCCAAAAACAATAAAAATTAAAAACTTCAAAAAATATCCAAAAAATATTATTTTAAAAAAAATCCACGGTCAACGCCCTATTTTTTTTAAAATTTTTCAAAAAAAATAAAGCGTTGACCGTGGAAAAAATTATTTTTTTAAAAGACGGTTTAATAATCCACGCGCACACTCAAAAAGGCATTCAACCCTGCGGTGTTGTAGGCATAACGTTTGCCTGTTTTGGAATCAACGCCCACCAAAGCCAATTCATAACGTTGATTGAGCACATTATTCACGCGCAAATTCACACGCACATTTTTGGCAAAACGGTATTCACCATACACATTCCACAAGGCAAAACCGGCAAGTTTGTTGATTTGGCTATGGTCATTAAAACGTTTGCCCACCAGTTGCCATTCCGAACCCAATAAAAATTGCGAAAAAGTATAATCTGCGCCCAATTTGGCAGAATGTTTTGCGCGTTTGGCCAAAACTTTTTGCGTTTTTTCATTTTGAGCCAAAACGTAATCGTAATTCAGAAAGGTGTGCCAAGCATTGTAATGGCCATTCCAAGCCAATGAAGCGCCTTTGATTCGGACGCGATTGACATTTTGGTAAGAACTTTCAAAAGTTTTGGCATCGCTGACATACGCAATTAAATCACGCACGCGTTGTTGGTAAAACGTTGCCGAAAAAGCATTGTTTTGCTTATTCCACAAAATGGAAAACTCGGCATTGCGCGATTTTTCCGGTTTCAAATGCGGATTGGAAAACAGCAAAAAAGAAGCATTTTCGGCATACAACTCATACAAAGTGGGCGCACGAAAAGCCGTTGCGTAACTCAAACGCGCGCGCCAATTCGGCAAAAAGGAATAAGCATAAGCGGCGTGAAAAGTATTGTTTTTTTTGTAAGCAGAATGTTTGTCCAAACGCGCTTGCAACTGCCAAGAATGCGCATTGTAATCGGCATTCCAAGACAAAGCGGCCGCCAAATTGTTGGGTTTGTTGATGTTTGAATCGCTTTGGAATTGTCCTTTTTCTTTTTGGTATTCCACAAGCGCCAAAAGACTTCCCAAAGGCAATTTGAATTGGTTTTCAAAAGCAAAAATATTGCGTTTTAAATCCAAAATATCGCCGTTTTGATTCCATTGCGAAAAACTTTTTTGCTTGTCTTCATTGCCGCTGATTCGCAAAGTGCTTTGCCAAATCGCATTCCATTCGTTTTGGGCATAAACTTGCCAAATATGATTTTGAAATTGCGCGCGATCGTCAAAATCATTGGGATTTTGGACATCAAAAGTGCCGCTATCGTAATGCACTTGCCCTTTTTGATGGTGAAAACGCACGCCCAATTCAGAAGAATCAGTTGGCATCAGCGATAAAGCGGCATCCACACCACGATTATAAAAAGCATCTTTGTCTGCATCTTTGCCATAAGCATTGCGTTGGGCGGAAATTCCTGTTGTGGCTTCGTTGTTGATGCTTAATTTGGCGCGCAAAACATCATTGCCGCCCGACAAACCTGCTGCAAGTTGGCGCGAATTTTGTGTTCCATAACCCATTAAACCTTTGGCGGCAAATCCTTTTTGAATAGGCTCAGAAACCAAATGCACAACGCCGCCAACAGCATTGGCACCGTATAAAGCGGAGGCATTGCCTTTTAAAACTTCCACACGGCTTAAATCAAAAGTAGATAAAAAACGCAAAGGCGAGCCAGACAAATCCAAAGAATTCAACGGCACGCCATCCAATAAAATTAAAGTTTGATTGGGATTGGTTCCGCGCAGATACATCTCTTGAGCGGTGCCGCGCCCGCCCACACCGCTTAATTGCACACCGCTTTCGCCAGAGAGCAAATCCAACACATTGGCAAAACCTTTTTGCCCGATTTGATTTTGATTGATCACCGAAACATCAAACAAAGATTGCGCCACTTCTTGTTCGGTTTTGTTGGCACTTACTTGCACTTGCGGCAACACAACCTCCGTCGTTTGGGCAAAAAGAGAAGTAGAAAAAACAGCGCCCAACAAAGCATAAATTGATTTCATAAAAACTCCCAACCCCGCATCCCCGCAGGGCAAAAAAATTAAAGAAAAACAAGGTCGGTCTCCGGGCTTTAAAAGTTTTGACGCAACAACCTTCCCAGACTCATCCAGTGGTATGCATGTTGCGCTTTATACTTTTTTACCGTTGCGGGGGCAGCAGCGGCATTTCACCGCTTTCCCATTTCGCTTAAAAAAAGCACCTTGCGGGCGGCATTTTAATGATTTTCAAAATTTTTTCACGTTGACCGTGGAAAAACGCTTAAAAAAAAACCGCCAATGGCGGTTTTTTTTGTCCTGAGAAGCAATGTAAACAAATCTTACATTCCCATTCCCATTCCGCCCATGCCGCCCATATCAGGCATGGCGGGAGCGGCGGGATTGTCTTCTGCCAATTCTGCCACCATGCAATCGGTGGTGAGCATCAAACCGGCAACAGATGCGGCATTTTGCAAAGCAGAACGCGTGACTTTGGTCGGGTCCAACACGCCCATAGAAACCAAATCGCCGTATTCGCTTGTGGCGGCGTTGTAGCCAAAATTGCCGCTGCCTTTAACCACTTCATTGACCACCACAGAAGGTTCATCGCCAGCGTTGGCAACAATTTCACGCAAAGGTTGTTCCATGGCGCGCAACACAATTTTGATGCCCGCGTCTTGGTCGGCATTGTCGCCTTTTAAATTCAAAGATGAGCGCGCACGCAGTAGCGCCACGCCACCGCCGGGCACCACACCTTCTTCCACAGCTGCACGGGTTGCATGCAAGGCATCTTCCACGCGGGCTTTTTTCTCTTTCATTTCCACTTCGGTAGCCGCGCCAACTTTAATCACAGCCACGCCGCCAGCCAATTTGGCAACGCGTTCTTGCAATTTTTCTTTGTCGTAGTCGGATGTGGCTTCTTCAATTTGCACGCGAATTTGTTTCACACGTGCTTCAATGTCAGCAGCTTGCCCTGCGCCATCAATAATGGTGGTGTTTTCTTTGGCAATTTCCACACGTCTGGCAGAACCCAAATCTTTCAACGTGGCTTTTTCTAAGCTTAAACCGGTTTCCTCAGAAATCACGGTGCCGCCGGTTAAAATGGCAATGTCTTCCAACATGGCTTTGCGGCGATCACCAAAACCCGGGGCTTTTACCGCAACAGTTTTTAAAATGCCGCGAATGTTATTGACCACCAACGTGGCAAGCGCTTCGCCATCCACATCTTCGGCAATAATCAACAAAGGACGTGAGGCTTTGGCAACTTGTTCCAAAACCGGCAACAAATCGCGGATGTTGGAGATTTTTTTGTCAAACAAAAGCACATAAGGATTTTCCAAAATGGCTTGTTGTTTGTCGGTGTTGTTGATGAAATAAGGCGAGAGATAGCCGCGGTCAAATTGCATGCCTTCTACCACATCCAATTCGTTGGCAAGCGATTTGCCATCTTCAACAGTAATCACACCTTCTTTGCCGACTTTTTCCATGGCATCGGCAATAATTTGACCAATATCGGCATCGGAATTGGCGGAAATAGAACCCACTTGCGCAATTTCTTTGGCGGAAGAACAAGGTTTGGAGATTTTTTTCAATTCTTCAATGGTGGCGGCAACGGCTTTGTCAATGCCGCGTTTCAAATCCATGGGATTCATCCCTGCTGCCACGTATTTCATTCCTTCACGCACAATGGCTTGCGCCAAAACGGTGGCGGTGGTGGTGCCATCGCCTGCAATATCCGAAGTTTTGCTGGCCACTTCTTTGACCATTTGCGCGCCCATATTGGCAAATTTGTCTTTTAATTCAATTTCTTTGGCAACGGAAACACCATCTTTGGTTACCGTTGGGGCGCCGTAAGAACGTTCCAAAACCACATTGCGCCCTTTGGGCCCCAAAGTGACTTTCACGGCGTCTGCCAAAATGTTCACACCTTCTACCATTCTGGCTCTGCCAGAATCACCAAATTTCACATCTTTTGCTGCCATTTGTATTTTCTCCAAAAAATCAAGGGTTTAGGCTTCTAAAACGCCCATAATGTCTTCTTCGCGCATGACCAACACTTCGTTGCCATCCACTTTCACCGTTTGCCCGGCGTATTTGCCAAACAAAACTTTGTCGCCCACTTTCACATCGGGCGCAACCAACTGACCATTGGAATCGCGCTTGCCGGGGCCTACCGCCAACACTTCGCCTTGGTCGGGTTTTTCACCAGCGGAATCAGGAATCACAATGCCAGAAGCGGTGGTGCGCTCGGCTTCCAAACGTTTCACAATCACGCGATCGTGCAAAGGACGGATTTTCATCGTCTTTCATCTCCAAAAAAACAAAAAGTAAAAAAAGCGGTTAGCACTTCTAACCGAGGAGTGCTAATGGTAATGCCGTTGTTGTTTTTTTCAAGGGGGAGAAGTGAATTTTTTTTAATGTTTTGATTTTTAAGGTTTTTTTAGATAAAAAAACGATTTTCCACGGTAAACAACAAATTTTTTTGAAAAAAAGAATCGGTTGACCGTGGATTTTTGCGGTTTTTAATTTTTGATATTGTTTAAAAATTCATCCACTTTTTCGCACAATATTTTGGTTTTTTCGTTTAAACGATTTAATTCGGTATTTTCCAAAACAAAATGCGCATCTTTGGGTTCTTCATAAGGAATATCCACGCCCACCACATTTTTAATTTTTCCGCTTAATGCGCCGGAATACAATCCTTTTTTATCGCGCCGCACCAATTCTTTAAAATCACAATGAATATAAACTTCAAAATAATTTTTAAAAGTTTTGCGATTTAAAGAATATATTTCATTAAAAGCAGAGATGGTTGGCACAATGACAATCAGTTGATTTTCTTCTAAAAACTTAATTAAACGCAAACATGGATAAGTTGATTTTAATCTTTGCTCTCTTTCATAACCAAAATTATTAAAAATTTCACGTTGTTTTTCACCTTCCAACACCACAATATTGTGGTATTTTTCTTTTAAATGTTTTTGCACTGCATTGGCAAAAGTGGTTTTGCCCGCACCCGATAATCCGGTTATCCAAATCACACCGCTGGGTATCAATGAATTCATTTTATTTTTTCCTTTTTTATTTTATTACTTTTTGAAAGCATTCAATTCTTGGCTTATTTTTTCAAATTCCAAATAATAATGCCACGTTTGCACAATATCCGGGCGGTGTTCTTTAACCATTTCAATCTCTTTTTTTAATACATTTTCCAAAAGTTTTCTATGGCGCAAATGCGTTTTAAAAAAATTCAACAATTCCGTTTCAGAAGTTAATCTTTCTTTTCTTTCAAGTTCTATCACTTCTTTTAATTTGTTTAAAAAAGTTTTTATTTTTAATTGAATATAATCAAAATTTTTTTGAATAATTGGCAAATCTGTTGGACGCGTATAAATAAACATTTCTTTGCCCAAAGCACTAAACCAAGACAAATCTAATTTTAAAGTGGAAGTAATTTCAACATTGCCTTTTTTATCCAAAAATTGCGTAAATAAAAATTCCGCTCCTTTAACATCATAACGCAAAGGCAAAAAACCAGAGTAAACTCGGTGTTCCGGAATTTCAAAATCATCCACACTTTTGGGTGGATTAAAATGGTATTCTTTTGCCAAATTGTTCATTAAATTGAAAATATCTTCGGGTTGTATAATTTTTTGAATATCCAAAAAATCAAATTGTTGAAAACCCAAATTTTGCAATTTTTCGTAAATCTCGGAATAACGGAATAAATTGCCGTGATTGATAATAAATTCCACACGATTTTTATAAGGTGATTTAATATTAAAAACATAAGACAACCTGTTTTCCAAACCTTTTAAATCATCATTTTCATCAAAAAAGTATTGTAATTTTTCTTTTCCCCAATAATCTTTACCCAAATAATTATTTAAAGAAACTTTTAAACGCGGAATGGGGTCACGCACCAAACACAAAACACGCGTTTGGGGAGAAATTAAATAAATATATTTGTTTAAATCAATAAACCATTCGTCTTCGGCTGTGCCATAAGAAGTAAAATTAATGACACACGTTTTTTTATTTAATAATTCTTTATAATTAAATTCATAATGTTTTTTCATCCAACCTTTGCCAAATAAATGGTCTTGCATAATACTGACGCCGCATTTTTTTAAATACATTACCATTGAAGAATGCCCAGAATGCGACATCATTAAAAACAAAAACAAATAACCTTTGGGCAAGGGCAAATTCATCTCCCAAGCAAAATCCGCAGGAATGTTTTTGTAAGAAATGGGAGAATTTTCATCTTCCAACATTTTGGGATTTAATAACGGCGGATAAGGATGATTGGTTTGAATATATTGTTGATTAAATTCTTCCGATGCCATCCATTCTTGGCTGAATTTTAAAATTTGTTCGTAATCCACCGGTTTGGTGTTCATTTTTGATTTTCCTCAAAACAAAATCTGTATTTTAACTTTAAAAAAAAA
>JBNMHE010000103.1:0-6551 GCA_050872585.1 Rhodocyclales bacterium
CTAACGCAAATTATTCTCCAAGAATCCGCCGTTTTTAAAGAACGTTTTAATTTTGAAGAAGTCTGGTTGTGGTCGGATTTTTCCAAGGAATACAACATCAACAAAGGCGATTACGGCAGATTGATTACCAAAAAATTTGTTGTTAAGCGTCGTTGAAGTTGCTTGCCAAACCGTCGCCTTATTCAATGAACTTTCCCGCGAAGCCTTCACCGAAAAGGAATAAAAAATTTTAAAAGTTTTAAAAGTTTTTAGAATTTTTTTACAAAATCAAAAAAATCCACGGTCAACGTGGATTTTTTTTGAAAAACCAATCAAATGGCTTTGATTTTCAAGCGTTCAAATAAATTCAATGTGTGCGTGGCGTTGGCATTTTCATTGGAAGTGGTCAAGAGTTTTTCACTTTGAAAAATAGAATTGGCGCCGGCAAAAAAACACAAAGTTTGCATTTCATCGCTCATGTTGGCTCGTCCCGCGGCAATGCGCACCATAGAAGTTGGCATGGCAATGCGCGCACAAGCAATGGTGCGCACAAATTCAAAAGAATCCAAGGGCGGCGCATTTTCCAAAGGTGTGCCGGCTATGGCAATCAACTGATTGATGGGCACCGATTCTGGCGCAGGATCCAATTCAGACAAAGTGCTTAACAAAGCGGCACGTTGCGCACGATTTTCCCCCATTCCAATAATGCCACCAGCGCACAATTTAAGATTGGCATCGCGCAAAATTTTTAAGGTTGCCAAACGTTCTTCAAAAGTATGCGTGGAAACAATTTCCGCGTAAAAATCTTGCGAAGTATCCAAATTGTGATTGTAAAAATCCAAACCCGCTTCTTTTAAGCGCTGGGCTTGATTGTGATTCACAAAACCAAGCGTTGCGCAAGTTTCCAACCCCATTTGTTTGACGGCGCGAATCATCGCCAAAATTTCAGGCATATCACTTTCTTTGGGATTTTTAAACGCCCAACCCATACAAAAACGCGATGCGCCATCTTGTTTGGCTTGTTGCGCTTTTTGCAATACTTCTTCTCTCTTCATGGATTTTTCACGTTTTAAACCCACTTCTTTTTGATAGCGTGCCGATTGCGCGCAGTATTTGCAATTTTCCGAGCAACCGCCCGTTTTAACCGAAACCAAAGCGGAACATTGCACCGCATTTTCGTCAAAATGTTGAAGATGCACTTGATGCGCTTTATTGAGCAAAGTCATTAAAGGCAATTCAAAATTGGATAAAATTTCATCGGTTTGCATATTCAAAACACCTTAAAAAAACGCATTGTAATGAAAAACATTTTTCCTGTGCCGTGTTTGTTGTGCGGTTGCCTTCAAAACGATGCCTTGTGCCAAGAATGCCAACAAGATTGCCCTTTGATGCCCAAAGCCATTTGCCCAACTTGCGCCATGCCTTGTGTTAATGCCAATGCGTGCACAAATTGCAACAATCAAAAGCCGATTTTAAAAAGCGTGAAGGCTTTGTTTCAATATGATTTTCCAGTTAATCATTTGATTACACTTTTAAAATACAAAGCGCATTTGTCCTTATTAAAATGGTTTGCCAAACAAATGTTAATGCCCAAAGAAACATCTTATTTGTTGCCCATTCCTTTGCTGCCCAAACGTTTAAAACAACGCGGATTCAACCAAAGCACCCTTTTGGCAAAAGAAATTGCCAAAATCAATCCGCAAATTATCGTTAAAGAAAATGTTTTAAAACACCATGCAACGCACCAAAACCAAACCGGTTTGACCAAACAAGAGCGCATCAAAAACATTCAAGGCGCATTTTTTGTGGAAAATTCAAAACATTTAGAAAATTTTCCTCTTATTTTGCTAGACGATGTGATGACCACCGGAGCCACTTTAAATGAAGCGGCAAGAACCTTACAAAAAAATGGATTTTCCAACATTCATGCCCAAATTTTGGCAAGGCGAATGTAAAATTTTTCAAATTTTTTTTAAGTTGACCGTGGAAAAATGCCTTATCTTTTTTTGTTTTTTGCTGCTCTTTTGTTTGAAAGTTTTGTGTTGGGATTTTCTTTTTTAAATCCGCAAACGCCCTGGCTGACTTATGGCGACCAAACACAACATTTTTTGGGTTGGGCATTTTTTAAAGATGAAAATTGGCATTTTCCGCCCGGTTTAATTGAAAATTACAACACATTTGCGCCCAGCAGCATCGGTTTAACCGATTCCATTCCGCTTTTTGCTTTTTTATTCAAAATGGGCTCGCCTTTTTTGCCCGAAAACTTCCAATACTTTGGCTTGTGGGCGTTGTTGAATACTTTTTTAAACGGCGTGTTTGGTGTTTTAATTGCCCAAAAAATCACACAAGACAAAACTTTGCAAGTTTTAATGGCTTTGTTTTTGATGACTTCCACGCTTTTTGCCGCCAATTTACACGGCGCGTTGGGCGCACATTTTTTAATTTTGGCAAGCATTTATTTTTACAATCAAAACCAACACCGCACTTTGCCGTGGAGCATTTTAATCACTTGCGCCGCCTTAATTCATCCTTATTTGTTGGCAATGGTTTTTGCTTTTTTGTTTTTTAAAACACTTTTTTTAAAAAAAATACGCTTTTTTTTGGAATTTTTATTCCTTATTTTATGGGCGGCATTCTTATCCTTTTTGGCAGGGCATTTTGTAGGCGGCAATTCTGTTTTTTCTTATGGCGGATTCGGCGTTTTTCGCGCGCATTGGGGTGATTTTTTCTCGCCGCGTTCGGATATTTTTTTGGGATTAGGCATTTTTATTTTAAGTTTTTTTGTATTGGTCAAATGGGCACAATCCTTGTATTTCAAACAAAAAATCATTTTATTTTCTTTTCAACGCGGATTTTTTGGATGCGTTTTTGTGTTAAGTGCTTACGCTTTGATGAGCGAAAAATTTGCCAAAATTCCCATTCTTCATTTTTTTGCCAACATTTTTCGCGCCAATGCTCGTTTTATTTGGGTGTTGTTTTATCTTTTGTTGATTTTAATTTTGGCGGCAACGCTGCGTTTTTTTTCTCAAAAACGGGCAAAAATTATGCTGACCCTTGCATTTTGCGCGCAATTTTATCCGCAATCTTCTGTTTATTTTCAAGCGCACCACGATGCCCAAGCCCAACAATTATCACCGCGCATTTTGCACGATGAACGTTGGAACAATTTTGCCAAACCGAATGCGCAAATTTTAATGTTCATCAACAAACACGCGCATACGCAAAACTACACGCGCCAAGCTGAACCTGTGGCATTGTTTGCGCAACAAAACAAAATGAAAATCAATTATTTCTACACGGCGCGCACCGATTACGCCAAAATGATGGCCAAACAAAGTGAAGAATGGTTCCATTTGATTAATGAAAACGCAAAAAAAAATACGCTTTATGTTTTTTTTGATGATTTTTCGCCCGAAATGCTGAAAAATTCTTTGCCCCAAACTTATGTCCAAAAATTGCTTTTTATAGAAAATTACGCCGTTTTGTCCTTTTTGGACGAATAAAAAAAATCCACGGTCAACGTGGATTTTTTTTGAAATTTTTTTCACGTTGACCGTGGATTTTTTTAAGATTTTTAAAATTGTTTTTTTAAAACAATTGCGCATGGAGCAATTTTAAAATTTTCTGTGCGGTGGGCGAATGGTCTTCACCGCCTTCTTTGGTTAAAACCTGCACCGTGCTTTGATTTTCATTTTCCGCTTTCACATAAATGCGGTATTGCGTGCTTTGTTCTGGCGATTTTTTCCAAAATGCCAATTTTTCCGCCCACGATTTTTCAGGCGCATTCCAATCTCTATCCACATAACGCACAAAATAAATGCCGGCTTTGCGGTCACGATCTTCCACGGTGAAAGCACTGCGGTCAAGCGCCAAACCCACGCGGCGCCAAGCACGGTCAAAACGCTCTGGCAAAGTTAAAAAATCAAATACTTGATTTTGCGCCACTTTTTCTTGTTTGGGCAAAGTGGTTTTGGCTTGCGCCATGGTTTGTTGTGCTTGATTTTCTTTCAAACCCAAACGCAACATCAAACGGCGCAACATTTCGGCTTCCAATTCCGTATCAGCAGGACGCGCTTGCCAGCGCGTGTCTTCCTTCAAAGAAGAAGTATAAACTTCTTGCATGCCGCGATGCGTGATGAAAATATCGGTGTAACCTTGTTCCAAGGAAGGTTCCAAGCGCGTTCTAAATTTATCGCGTTCGCCGGTGGAATAAAAAGAATCCAAAAAACGCCCCAAGGTTTTGCGAATCAAATCATCCGGCAATTTGGCGCGGTTTTCCGCCCAGTTGGTTTCCATAATGCCAATGTCGGCGCGCTCTTTTTCCAAAACAAAACCGGTTTCTTCCCAAAAACTTTTGAGTGTTTTCCATAAATTTTCGGGCTTGTCATACACGGACAAATAACGCACATTGCCTTCACGCACCATTTTGACTTTTTCAACTTGCGGCAACACATTGATTTTTTGCGTTTGATCCAAACGTTCATTTTGGTAATCCAGCAAAGAAGCCATGCCGCGCCCTTGCGATTCCGGCACGTTTTTGCCTTCATCTTGCGTGATTTGCGACAAATCAGGCGGAACTTCCAAGGTGGAAGCTGGGCGCGCAGATTGATAATCCACTTTTTTGGATTCCGGCAAAATGGAATTGGAAGTGCTGTAACACGCATTCAAACCCAACAAAATAGAAAAAATAAAAATTTTTTGCAGTTGACCGTGGATTTTTTGCATTTTTTTGCCTTTCTTTCACTTTTTTTAAATTTTAAATTTTAAATTTTAAATAATGTCCGCGGATTTCAAAGCCGCTTCTACTTTTTGTTGCCCTTCTTTGGATAAAACGGTAAGCGGCAAACGAATGCCCTTTTGGCATAATCCCAAGCGGGAAACCGCCCATTTTACGGGAATGGGATTGGCTTCACAAAACAAATCCCGATGCAATGCCAAAAGTTGAAAATGAATGCGCCGCGCGGTTTTAACATCGCCTTTCAAAGCGGCGTGCGTCATTTGGTGCATCAAAAGCGGCGCCACATTGGCGGTAACCGAAATATCGCCCCAATAACCCATTAAAATGGTAGATGCTGCGGTCATATCATCGCCGCTGTAAAGTGCAAAATCTTTTGGTGCGCGATGAATCAAATCAAAGGCGCGGCTCAAATCGCCTGTGGCATCTTTAATACCCACAATGTTTGGAATTTCAGCCAAACGCAAAACGGTGTCGTTTTGCAAATCCGCCACGGTTCTGCCCGGCACGTTGTATAAAATCAAAGGCAAATCCACGCGCTCGGCAATGGCTTTAAAGTGTTGATACATGCCTTCTTGCGTGGGTTTGTTGTAATAAGGCACAACGGACAAAGCCATATTGGCGCCGGCTTGTTTGGCAAATTCGGTTAATTCAATGGCTTCGCTGGTGGAATTGGCGCCGGTGCCCGCAATCACGGGAATGCGTTGGTTGGCAAATTCCACGGCTTTTTGAATCAAAAGAGAATGTTCTTGCATTGAAACAGTGGGCGATTCTCCCGATGTGCCCACAATCACAATGGCATCGGTTTGGTTTTCAATATGAAAATGAATGAGTTTTTTTAATGAATCCAAATCCAAGCTGCCGTCTTCAAACATCGGGGAAATGATGGCCGCCAAAGAACCATAAATGGCGCAAAAAGCATTGTGCATAAGTCACACTCAATTTTGGTAAAAAATGGCATTTTAGCGCTATGCCAAAAAGGCGCATAGGCTTTTTTTGTAAAATAACCTTCATTTTGTGTAAAGGAAAAACGATGAAACATGCAGATTTGATGATTTTGGGCTCGGGCCCTGCGGGTTACACTGCCGCCATTTACGCCGCGCGTGCGAATTTAAAACCGGTTTTAATCACCGGATTATCCCAAGGCGGACAATTGATGAGCACCACGATGGTCGACAATTGGCCAGCCGATTCAGAAGGTGTGTTGGGCCCAGATTTAATGGCGCGTTTTGAAAATCACGCCAAACGTTTTGGCACAGAAATTATTTTTGATGAAATTACTTCGGTTGATTTCAAACAAACCCCTTTTGTTTTAAAAAGCGATTCGGAAGAATACACCTGCCGTGCGTTGATTATTGCCACTGGCGCATCAGCACGTTATTTGGGTTTGGAATCAGAAAAAGAATTTATGGGGCGCGGCGTATCCGCTTGCGCCACTTGCGATGGCTTTTTTTACAAAAACGAAAAAGTAGCCGTTGTGGGTGGCGGCAATGCCGCGCTGGAAGAAGCGCTTTATTTGGCGAACATCGCTCAAAAAGTAACCTTAATTCATCGGCGCGACACATTCCGTGCGGAAAAAATTATGGTGGATAAACTTAATGAAAAAGTCAAAGAAGGCAAAATTGAGCTGGCGCTCAATGCCCAAGTTTTGGAAATTTTGGGCGATGAAAATGGCGTGAAGGCTTTGAAAATCACAACGCCCGAAGGGCAAACACAAATTGAAGTGGCAGGCGTTTTTGTTGCCATTGGGCACACGCCCAACACCAAATTGTTTGAAGGCCAACTGCAATTGGAAAAAGGCTACATTCAAACGCAAGGCGGCAAAAACGGCAATGCC
>JBNMHE010000104.1:0-6508 GCA_050872585.1 Rhodocyclales bacterium
ATTCTATTGTAATTGAAAATTCAATTTTATTAAAAAACGAAAATCAATTTTTATTTAATATTTATCAATTAAAAAATCCACATGATTTTCCAAAAATACATTTGGAATTTTTAAATTAAAAAAAATTGGCGTTGACCGTGGAAAAATGTTTTTTAAATTTTTAAAAAGAATACAAACTATTGCCTTGGGCATCCACGGCCACAATGAGCGGCATATCTTCAACTTGAAATTCATAAATGGCTTCCATGCCCAATTCTGGAAAAGCCACCACGCGTGAGCTTTTAATGGATTGAGAAACCAACAAAGCCGCACCACCTACGGCAATGGCGTAAAGTGCGCCATTTTGGGCAATGGCATTTTGGGCAATTTGCGTGCGTTCCGCCTTGCCAATCATCATTAAAAGACCTGTTTTTTCTAATAACAAAGGCGTAAAAGAATCCATGCGCGTAGCAGTTGTGGGACCTGCTGGCCCAACCACTTCATCGCCTACTGCCGAAACAGGCCCCACATAATACAAAATGCGGTTGTTCAAATGAATGGGCAATGGTTTGTTTTGGTTGATTAAATCGCATAATTTTTTGTGTGCGGCATCACGCGCGGTGTAAATGCTGCCGGAAAGTTTGATGCAATCGCCTGCTTTTAAATTCAAAATGGTTTGTTTGTTTAAATCTTGGGCGTTTATTTTTTTATAATTAAATTGAGGAATATTTTCTAAATAATTGTTTTTAAATAAAAATTCATTTTTAAAAGTTGCCACGCCGGAATTTTGTTTTAATTCAAAATGGCAATGTCTTGTTGCCGCACAGTTGGGCACAATGGCAACGGGTAAATTGGCGGCATGCGTTGGAAATTCTAAAAGTTTGACATCCAAAACGGTGGTATTGCCGCCCAAACCTTGTGCGCCAATTTTTAAGGCATTGATTTGATGATACAAATCCAAACGGCGTTGTTCTTGTGCATTGTGTGCGCCATTTTTTAATAAAATAGGCATATCAATGGGATAAAGCAATGATTTTTTAGCCAACAACATGGCTTTTTCGGGCGTGCCGCCAATGCCCACCCCCAAAATGCCGGGCGGGCACCAACCTGCGCCCATTGTTTTGATTTGGGAAATAATCCACGCATTGATATCATCAGCTGGATTGAGCATGGCAAAACGCGTTTTGGCTTCACTTCCGCCACCTTTGGCGGCGCAACGCACGGAAATGCAATCGCCTTGAACCAATTCCACATGCACAATGGATGGCGTATTGTCTTGTGTGTTTTGGCGCAAATCGGAAGGATTTTTTAAAATAGAGGCGCGCAAAGGATTTTTTTTATCCAAATAAGCATTTCTTACGCCCATATCCACCAATTCTTGTAAGGATTTTTCAGAATCGATACGCACATTCATTCCCATTTCTATAAAAACAACGGCAATGCCGGTATCTTGGCAAATGGGGCGATTTTTTTGCGCGGCCAATTTGGAATTTTCTAAAATTTGCACGATGGCATTTTGCGCCAAAGCATGGGTTTCGCGCTGCAAAGCATCTTGCATAGCGAACAAAAAATCGGGAGCATGGTGCGCGCTAATCCATTGAAATGCGTTTTGAATGGACAAAACAAAATCCGATTCTTGAATAATTTTCATTTTTTTCCACGGTCAACACAAAATTTTTTTTATAATACGCCCTTTTTCTGTGTGAAACAAAATGACTTTTCAACGCAATTTAGAAAGTTTTATTTTTTTTAGCCGTTGGTTGCAAGCGCCGATGTATATCGGTTTAATCATTGCGCAAATGGTTTATTGTTATTTGTTTTTGGTGGAATTGTCGCACTTGGTCGTGCGCGCGTTTGACCAATCCAAGATTAGCGAAACCGAAGTCATGCTCACCGTGTTGGGTTTGGTGGATATTGTGATGATTGCCAACTTGTTGATTATGGTGATTGTGGGCGGCTACCAAACTTTTGTTTCCAAATTAGACAATTTGGAAAACCATCCCGACCAGCCGGAATGGCTTTCTCACATCAATGCAGGCGTTTTGAAAATCAAATTGTCCGCTGCCATTATCAGCATTTCTTCTATTCATTTGTTAAAAAGTTTTATCAATCCCAGTAACCAAACGGAACATTTTTTAAAATGGCAAGTAATCATTCATTTGCTTTTTTTAATTTCTGCATTGGCGTTGGCTTGGGTGGATAAAATTATGATGCAAACGGTCAATAAACACCATTGAAAAATTAAAATACTTTTAAAACAAATTAAAATTTAAAAAATCCACGGTCGACTTCTATTTTTTTAAAAAAAATAAAAGTCGACCGTGGATTTTTTAATTTACTCTTAATTTATTCTTATTTTATTTTTACTTTAAATTTATTTTAAAAATCACCAGCGTTTTTTAGGGTTTTGTTTGTCCAAATAAAGTTTTAAAGCGTTGGCAATTAAATCTCTGGCGCGGAAAATACGCGAGCGCACCGTGCCAATAGGACAATTCATTTTTTGCGCAATTTCTTCATAAGACAAACCTTCAAATTCGCGCAATTCCAAAGCGGTTTTTAAATCGGGCGATAAATTATCCAGCGCATTTTGCACTTTTTGTGCCATTTTTTGCGTCATCAAAAGCGCTTCTGGCGTTTGGTTATCGGTTAATTCTGTGGTTTCAGTTTCTTCAAAGGAAATGATTTTGTTTTTTTTGGCCATTAAAAAATGTTTGGCGGTATTGACAGAAATTTTGTAGAGCCACGTGTAAAACGCCGATTCTCCGCGGAACTGCTGCAAAGCGCGGTAGGCTTTGATAAAACTTTCTTGGGTTAAATCTTCCACATCAGAAGAATCGGCAACAAAACGCCCGATTAAACGGCGCACCTTGTTTTGGTATTTGCGCACCAAAACATTAAAGGCTTCGCAATCGCCACTTTGGGCGCGTTGAACATAATGCAAATCTTCCGAAGTTGTAGGCATAAAAGCAAAAAGAAAACAAAAGTTTGCAAGTATAGCGATAAATCGGTTTTTCCTTTGGTATAGTTTTGCTTTTATTGTAAAAAACGAAGCATGCAAACTTTTGATGTTTTGATTATTGGCTCAGGCTTGGCAGGACAATCGGCGGCATTGCGGCTTGCCAAACATTTTAAAGTGGCTATGGTTGCCAAACGCGGTTTGGAAGAAACCGCATCCTCGCGCGCGCAAGGCGGCATTGCCGCCGTTTTGGATGACCACGATTCCATTGAAGCACACATCAAAGATACGTTCATTGCGGGCGCACAATTAAACGACCCCAAAGCCACGCGCTTTGTGGTGGAAAACGGCAAGCGCGCCATTGAATGGCTCATTGACCAAGGCGTGCCTTTTACCAAAGATTCTTCGGGCTACCATTTAACGCGCGAAGGCGGCCATTCCGCGCGGCGCATTATTCACGTGGCGGATGCCACCGGGCGCGCCGTGCAAGAAACTTTAACCCGCAAAGTCAAAGAAAATCCCAACATTACGATTTTTGAAAACCACATTGCGGTGGATATCATCACCAGCGAAAAATTGGGCGAAAAACCAGACGGCTCGCTTTTGCATAATCGTTGCCACGGCGCTTATATTTTTAATCCCCAAAATGGTGCGGTTTTAACCATTTCTTCGCGCTGGACGCTTTTGGCAACGGGCGGCTCCGGGCGCGTTTATCTTTATACCACCAGCCCTGAGACCTCCACTGGCGATGGCATTGCCATGGCGTATCGCGCCGGTTGCCGCATTGCGAATATGGAATTTATACAATTTCACCCAACCTGTTTGTATCACCCGCATGGCAAATCTTTTTTGATTTCCGAGGCCGTGCGCGGCGAAGGTGGGTTGTTAAAACTGCCCGATGGCACGCGTTTTATGCCCGAACACGATGAACGCGCCGAGTTGGCGCCGCGCGATATTGTGGCGCGCGCCATTGACTTTGAAATGAAAAAACGCGGCATTCCATGTGTTTATTTGGATATCGCTTACAAAGGCAGAGCGTTTATTGAAGAACATTTTCCAAACATTTACAAAACCTGCAAAGATTTGGGCATTGATATTGCCAAAGAACCTATTCCCGTGGTGCCGGCAGCGCATTACACTTGCGGCGGCGTGGTTAGCGACTTAAACGGCAGAACCGATGTTGCCGGGCTTTATGTTGCGGGCGAAGCTTCTTGCACCGGTTTGCACGGCGCCAATCGTTTGGCATCCAATTCTTTGTTGGAATGTATTGTTTTTTCAGAAGCGGCTGCCCGCGATATGATTGAACACCAAGATTTGCCCGTTTTGCGCCACGATTTGCCCGAATGGGATGAAAGCCAAGTTACCGATTCTGATGAAGAAGTAGTGATTTCACACAACTGGGAAGAATTGCGCCGCACAATGTGGGATTACGTTGGCATTGTGCGCACCACCAAACGCTTGATGCGCGCGCGCAACCGCATTGCACTTTTGAATGCAGAAATTCACGATTTTTACAGCAACTTCCGCATTTCTTACAATTTGTTGGAATTGCGCAATTTGGCGGTAACTGCGGATTTAATCATTCAATGCGCCTTGCAACGAAATGAGAGCCGCGGTTTGCATTATTCCAAAGATTTTCCCAACACCTTGCCGCGCGCACGCAACACGGTGTTGCGCAAAAAATATTTTTCCGCACAAGATTTGTGGCATCACGAAAATAATGAAGCTGAAAAATCGTGATTTTCCACGGTCAACGCTGATTTTTTTTAAAAAATGCACCATTTTGCGCAAATTGTTGGCGAAAAAAATGTTTTAAAAGGCGATTTGTCGCCGTTTTTAAACGACCAACGCCATCGCTTTTTAGGCAAAACCTGCGCCGTTTTGGCGCCAGAAAATCCACAAGATTTGGCAAAATTAATGGCGTATTGCTATGAAAACAACATTGCGATGGTGCCGCAAGGCGGCAACACCAGCTTGTGCGGCGCGGCAACGCCCGATGAATCGGGCAAAGCCGTTTTGATTCTTTTAAAAAATTTAAACAAAATCAAAAGCGTAAACCCGCTTAACTTTTCAATGGAAGTTGAAGCGGGCGCCACGTTATTACAAGCGCAAAACGCGGCGGCAGAAAAAAATCGGCTTTTTCCATTGTCTTTGGCAAGTGAAGGCTCATGCCAAATTGGCGGCAATTTGGCAACCAACGCGGGCGGCGTGCACGTATTGAATTACGGCACCATGCGCGATTTAACCTTGGGGTTAGAAGTCGTCTTGCCAAATGGTAAGTTGTTGAATTTAAACAAAAATTTAAGAAAAAACAACGTGGGTTACGATTTAAAATCGCTTTTTTTGGGTTCAGAAGGCACTTTGGGAATAATCACCGCGGCAAGCTTGCGGCTTTTTGCGCGCCCAGCTGATGTTGCAACCTTGTGGATTGCCGCATCCAATTTTGAAGCCGTTTTGCCGATTTTTTGCCGCGCCCGTGAAAATTTTGGCGCACGTTTGAGCGCCTTTGAAGTGATGAATTTGAGCGCCTTGCAAAAGGTTGCCGCGCACATTCCCAACGCCAAAATTCCCTTTGATGCGCCGTGGCAAATCATCTTAAACATTGATATTTTTGAAAAAAATTCAGCGTTGACCGTGGAAAACATTGAAAATTGGGCATTGTCTTTAAACGAAGCGCGAATTGTTATCGCGCAAAGTCAAAAAGAAGCGCAAAATTTGTGGCGCTTGCGGGAAAATATTTCACAAGCGCAACGCCAAATGGGTTTGAGCGCAAAACACGATATTGCGCTGCCAATAGACCAAATTCCCGATTTTTTAAAATCCGCTGAATCAAAATTGCGCCAAACTTTTTCGCAAGTTGATTGTGTGATTTTTGGACATATTGGCGATGGCAATTTGCACTACAACCTTTTTTTGCCCGATTTAAAAAATCAAGAATCCACTGCCAACGCCATTGTTTATGGCGAAGTGTTAAAACGCGGCGGCTCAATTTCTGCCGAACACGGCATTGGCGTTTTGAAAAAAAATCTTTTAAAAACCACGCAAAGCCCGATGGAGCGCCATTTGATGTTGCAAATCAAAAAACTACTTTTTGACCCCAAAAATTTAATGAATCCGGGAAAGATTTTTTAAAATGCCAACACTTGATTCCGAAAATTTGCGCGCACTTGAATTGCAAAAAAATGGGGATTTTGAATCGGCAAAAAAAATTTTGGAATCGCTGGTTTTAAACAATCCCCAAAACCCCGCACTTTGGGGCAATTTGGCGCTGGTTTTGGAAGATTTGAAGGATTTTAATGCCGCGGAAAACGCTTTTTTAGAAAGCGTTTTTTTGGAAAAAGATTCATTGCAAAATGCCGTGTTGCGCACCAATTACGCCGCGTTTTTGATGAAACATTTTTGCGGACTGCGCCACAATGAAGCCTTGCCGCATTTGGAAATTGCTTTAAAAAACGATTCGCAAAACGCCATTTATTTCAATGCGCTGGGCGTTTTTTATGCGGACAAAAATGAAAATGAAAAAGCCATCGCTTTTTTTGAAAAATCTTTAAAAATCAACAACTTGCACGTGCC
>JBNMHE010000105.1:0-6463 GCA_050872585.1 Rhodocyclales bacterium
AAAATAATAAAAGAAATAAAAAAATAAAAAAATTTTCCGTTGACCGTGGAAAAACATTTGGATTTTTTTTAATAAAAAATAAAAAAGGAACAAAGAAGGGGGTGCAAAGAAAATGGAAAATGTGGTTTATGTGGCCATGAGTGCTGATTTGATTCATCCCGGGCACATCAACATTTTGAAAGTGGCGCGCCAAAAAGCCAATTTGTTGCCGCAAGGCAAAGTGGTGGTTGGGCTTTTAACCGATTCTGCCATTGCTTCTTACAAACGCTTGCCGTATATGAATTTTGCGCAACGCAAAATGGTGCTTGAAAATTTAAGCTTCATTGATGAAGTGATTGCGCAAAACACATTAAGTTATGAAGAAAATATCCGCAAATTAAAACCCAAATTTGTTATTCACGGCGATGATTGGCAAACCGGCGCACAAGTGAAAACGCGCCAAAATGTGTTGGATGTTTTGCAAGAATTGTCTTGCGGCCAATTGGTTGAAGTGCCTTATTCTGCTGGCATTTCTTCCACACAATTAAACCAAAATGCGCGCGCCATTGGCGTTTCAACCCATGCGCGTTTGGCGATGTTGCGCCGTTTGGTGGCTTCTAAAAAAACCGGTGCGTTTAATAGAAGCGCATTCGGCATTGTCCGCTTTGATTGCCGAAAAATCCTATTTTGTTGAAAACGGCATTAGGCGTGAATTTGACGGATTTTGGTCTTCTTCTTTAACCGATTCCACCATGCGCGGCAAACCCGATATTGAAGCGGTGGATTTGTCCAGCCGCTTAAACACCTTAAATGAAATTTTTGAAGTCACCACCAAACCACTTGTTTTTGATGCCGATACCGGTGGCAAAGTGGAACATTTTGTTTTCACCGTGCGTTCTTTGGAGCGCATCGGTTGCAGCGCTTTGGTGATAGAAGACAAAACCGGTTTAAAGAAAAATTCACTTTTGGGCAACGATGTGGCGCAAACGCAAGAAGATATTCATACTTTTTGCGACAAAATTGCCGCCGGCAAAAAAGCGCAAATCACCGAAGATTTTATGATTATCGCGCGCGTGGAATCGCTGATTTTGGAAAAAGGCTTAAACGATGCTTTAAAGCGCGCCCATCTTTATGCCGAAAGTGGCGCCGATGCCGTGATGATTCATTCGCGCCAACAAAATGGCAAAGAAATTGTGGATTTTTTAAACGCTTTTCGCCAAAAGGACAAAGCCACGCCTATTGTATTGGTGCCCACCAGTTTTAATCATTTCACAGCCACGCAACTGGCAGAATGCGGCGCCAATGTGGTGATTTACGCCAACCATTTGCTGCGCGCCAGCGTGGTGGCGATGCAACAAGCGGCAAACGGCATTTTGCAAGCGGATTGCTCGGCAAAAATTGAATCCCATTGCATGAAAATCAACGATATTCTTTCTTTTGTTCCGGGCACCATTTGATGGCGCATTTTTTTTGAAAAAAATCCACGGTCAACGCGAATTTTTTTTAAAATTTTTTTAAACATTTTTATTTTTTAAAGGACAAACAAAATGAACATTTTGATTTTTGGCGCCGGCAATTGCGGGCGTTTGTTGGCAGAAAATGTGTTCAAGAAAAAACACCATTTGTTGGGTTTTGTTGATAACGATTTGGCCAAACGCGGCCAACGCATTGCATTGGATTTTTTTTTAACGGGGGGGGGGGGGAATTCCCAATTTTTGCGCCCGATGATTTAAAAAAAATCAATTTTGATGAAATCATCATCGGCACTTTTACCGGTTTTTATGAAATTCCCGAACAGTTGGTTCAAATGGGCATTCCACAAGAAAAAATCAACACGTCTTTTGTTCAGCAAAGCGTTTTGGCGCGTGAGGCTTTTGTGGAAGATTTTGCACAAGAATTTGGCAAAGATGAGGGCAGCATTGCGGAATTGGGCGTTTACCGCGCGGATTTTGCCCGCAAAATGAATGCCGTTTTTCCCAACAAAACGTTTTATTTGCTGGATACTTTTGAAGGATTTTCTCCAAACGATTTAAACCAAAATGAAGCCATGGGCAATGCCGTTGGCGCCAAACATTTTGCCAACACCAGCGTGGATTTGGTGTTGAACAAAATGCCATTTCCACAAAGTTGCCGCATTATTAAAGGATATTTTCCGCAAACGGCAAGGCAAATAGATGAAAACGAACGCTTTTTGTTTGTGAATTTGGATGCCGATTTGTATGCGCCCATTTTGGCAGGCTTGGAATTTTTTTATCCCAAAATGGTGGAAGGCGGTGTGATTTTAATCCACGAATATTTTTCAAAAGGTTATTTGAGCGTCCAGCAAGCCGTCAATGAATTTATGCAACAATACCACTTGCAAGCGTGGCACAAAATGCCTATTGGCGATCATTTAAGCATTGCCATTTGCAAAATTCCAAGGTCAACTTAAAATTTTTTTTATTTTTTTCATTTTTTTTGAAATAGGCAAAACAATGAACACACAAGATTTTGGCAAACTTTTACAAGAAAAAGGCTTCAAACATTTTGCGGGCGTGCCTTGTTCGTATTTGTCGCCGTTAATCAATTGGGCAATCAATGAAAATGCCTTGATTATGGCCAACAACGAAGGCGATGCCGTTGCCATTGCCAGTGGCATATCCTTGATGAATCGCCCCAAAGAATTTGGCGTTTGTTTTATGCAAAACAGCGGCTTAACCAACGCCATTTCGCCTTTAACCAGTTTGAACGCCACTTTTGAATTGCCTATTTTGGGCTTTGTTTCTTTGCGTGGCGGCGAAAATGACGAACCGCAACACGCTTTAATGGGCAACATTACCAAAAAAATGCTGCGTTTGTGTGCGGTTGAAACCGCTTATTTGAGCAAGGATTTAAAACAAGCGCATCAGCAATTAAACCAAGCTTTGCGTGTTTTAAAAAGCGGCAAATCCTTCTTTTTTATGGTGCGCAAAAATGTGTTTGAAAAAGTGGTTTTAAATGAACAAAATCCCCCAACTTTAAAAAACGAATATGTGTCGGAATATCCGCTTTCTTCCAACTTGCCATCGTTAAAGAAAGTCTTAAAAGTCATTCAAAGATACAGTGATGATTATTTAACTTTGGCCACAACAGGTTTTACCTCACGCGTGCTTTTTGATTTGCAGGACAATCCTAATCAATTGTATATGACAGGTTCTATGGGATGTGTGAGCGCATTGGCGCTGGGCGTTTCTTTAAAAACCTCTGTGCCTGTGATGGCCATTGATGGCGATTCTGCATTGTTGATGCGTTTGGGCACTTTGCCTGCCAATGCTTTTTATGCGCGAAACAAAAGGTTTTGCCACATTGTGTTAAACAATTCTTGCCATTTGTCGACTGGCGGACAAGCCAATTTGTCGCCTTGTGTGAATTTTGCACAAATTGCCGCTTCGTGCGGTTACCATTTTTGTGCCAGCCTTTCTTCCTTAGAAGATTTGGAAGAAGCTTTGCATTTTGTTTCCTACGGTTTTAATGAAACGGCTTTTATTGAAGTCAAAACCAATGCCACGCCGCCCAAAAAATTAAGTCGTCCGAATGTGGCGCCCAAAGATGTGGCTTTGCGTTTTCAAAAATGGGCAAAAAAACGACCAAAACAAAAACAAAAACTAATCGAAGAATTCAAACAAAAACAACGCGAAGAATTAGAACAACAACAAGACTAACCGTCCATGATTGCGCACAATCCTGTTTTAATTGATTTTGGCATTTCATTGGAACAAGCCTTGTTGAAAATCAAAGAAGAAGAAAAAGAAAAAATTGTTTTTTTAACTTCACCTTCTTTTGCCAAGCAAACCGAATGGGCAAAAAACATTTTGGGGCAACGTTTAAAAAAGGTGCTGACTAACATGGCACCCACTCCGGATTTCAATTCTCTTTTGCGCTTGCGCCAACAACTTGGCCATTTTGATGCCATTGTGGCTTTGGGCGGTGGCTCGGTGATGGATGCGGCAAAATTTTTAAGCCTTGAAGAAGTGGTTTTAAACCATCACCAACTGTTTGCCGATTTTTCAACAGCCAAAAGCATTTACGCCATTCCCACAACGCATGGTTCTTCTTCCGAATTAACTTCTTGGGCAAGCATTTGGCATGTTGAAAATCAACAAAAATATTCTTTATCTTCTTCTTTTTTGTTCCCAAAATGTGCTTTTTATGTGCCGGAATTGACTTTAACCTTGCCGCTGCAAATGAGTTTGTTTTCTTCTTTGGATTCTTTATCGCACGCTTTGGAAAGTTTGTGGAATAGAAATGAGAATTTTATTTCCACACATTATGCGCTTGCCGCTTTGACGATCTTTTTGGCGCACTTGCCGAATTTGCCGCAGCAGTTGGACAATTTAAATTGGCGCACCAAAATGTTAGAAGGCAGCATTTTTGCCGGCTTGGCGTTTTCCAACACGCAAACGGCATTGGCGCACGCATTGAGTTATCCTTTAACTTTAAAATGGCGCATTCCGCACGGCTTGGCGGTGGCGTTTTCGTTGCCGGCTTTGTTTTCTTCTTTGCCCGATGGAAAAATCAACCATCTTTTAAAACCTTTTTTGCCAAAATTAAATGCTTTATTTGATAATTTAAATTTAAAAAAAGAGTTTCATTTTTTAAAAGAAAAAGACATTCACAATTTGTTTTTAAATTTAAATGAACGCGCACAAAATTCTATTTTTGATTTGGAAAAGGTGCGCCACAATTTAATTCAATTTTATTTTAAATAAAAAATCCACGGTCAACCGATTATTTTTTTCAAAAATAAAAAACGTTGACCGTGGATTTTTATTTTTAAAAAGTTTAAAACGCTGATTCAATGCAGGATAATCCGGCGTTTAATTGCCTTGGCGTGGTGCCGAAGTTAAGCCGCAAAAAGTTCGGTGCGCCAAAATCCGCACCGTTGGATAAACCAATGCCGTGGTTTTCAAAAAACGCTTCCGGGTTCTTTTGGTTTAAGGCGCGCGCATCAATCCACGCCAAATAGGTAGCTTCTACCCAATGCGTTTTGAGTTTTGGCAAAGCGTTGATTCGTTTAAAAACTTCTTCTCGGTTTTGGCGCAAGACATGGAGCAAGGCTTCTCGCCATTCATCGCAACTTGAAAACGCCGCGCGCGCGGCTTCTAATCCCAAAACATTCACATCCGGCACAATGCCCGCTTTGGCAGATAAAAAGCGCGCACGCAATTTTTCATTTGGAATAATTGCAAAAGCAGCAGCCAAGCCCGGCAGGTTATAAGTTTTGGAAGGCGCCATCAAGGTAATGGCGTTTTGTTCGGCGATTTTTAAAAAAGGAATATGGGCGCGTTTATCCAACATCAAATCGGCGTGGATTTCATCTGAGCAAACTGCAATGTTGTAATGCGTTGCCAAATCGGCGAGTTGTTGCAATTCGTCCTTTTGCCACGCACGCCCAACAGGGTTGTGCGGGTGGCACAAAAACAAAACGGAATCGGGCGCGGCTTTTTGAAAGGCGTTTTCTAAATTCGCAAAATCCATGCGCCATTCGTTTTTGTTTTTTGCTGGTTCATTGGATGGTGCAAGCAAAGGCACGTCAATGCGTTTTTTGTTGTTCAAAATGGGCGCTTTTAAAAAAGGCGGATATACTGGCGGCATCACAATAATGTTACCGCTTGCAAAACGCGCCGCCACGTTCAACGCGGGCACCAAACCCGGAATCCAAATAATCCAATCGGGCGAAAGGGCATAATCGTATTGCGCTGCCGCATAGTTTGCGATGGTTTTATTGAGCGCCAAATCGGGCGTGGTGTAGCCCAAAACAGGATGCTCTAAGCGTTTTTGAATGGCGGCAATAACCTGATTAGGCGCGGCAAAATCCATATCTGCCACCCAAAAGGGCAAAATATTGCGTCCTTTGTATTTTTCCCATTTTAAAGAATGCGTATTTTGGCGCGCAATAGGCGCTTGAAAGTCAAACATTTAAAAAATCCTTGATAAAAAACAAAAAAATCCACGGTAAACCTTAAAAAATTTTCAAAAAAATAAAGCGTTGACCGTGGATTTTTTTTAAATGGAATAAACTATTCTGCCATCAATGATGGTGTGGTGCACTTTGCCTTTTAAGGTTTTATTCAAAAAGGGCGAGTTTTTGCCGCGGCTTTTTAAATTTTGTGCGTTTAAAATCCATGTTTCTTCGGGGTTGAATAAAATCAAATCCGCTGGTGCGTCAATTTTTAACGTGCCAAGATGATGAAGCCCCAAAATTTTGGCAGGGAATTGCGTTAAAAAGGCAAGCGCTTGCATCAATGTTAAACCTTGCGATTTTGCCCATTTTAAAGTTAAAGGCAACAACACTTCCAAACCGGTTGCGCCCGGTTTGGCAAGGTCAAACGGCAAGAGTTTGTCGTCTCCACCAACGGGCGTATGCGCCGATACAATGGGCATTTGCGCGTTAATAATGGCGCGACACAGTGCGTTTTTGTCTGATTCTGAACGCAAAGGCGGATTAAAACGCGCTTGGGTGTTG
>JBNMHE010000106.1:0-6380 GCA_050872585.1 Rhodocyclales bacterium
CAAATGCCCCATCTGTCCATCAATCGTATACTGCTTTAATGCATCACGGATTGCATTGTCCTGAACCAAAATAGTGAACTCGGACAAAGTTTTACCACCACTACTATGCAAACTAGCAATTGCGGTAGCAATTGCATTGCGTTGCGATGGCGTAGAAATAAGACCATTCAACGCCAAAATGGTATCAATCCATTCCGCCGCCCAAGCCCTATCACCCTTCGTCTCTAAAAATTGCAAAGGACAAAATGCCAAAGAATCATCATCTGCCGCAACATTAAAATGCGAACCACCAATCGCCTTGGCCAAAGGATACATGCTCATACCTTTATCAAAGCAAAAAATAGACATCCCACGGTAACGCCTAAATTGCGACGCCAAAAGCGCCAAATGCGTAGACTTACCAGCACCCGTAGGTCCGAAAATAAATGTATGCCCCAAATCACGAACATGCAAATTTAAACGAAATGGCGTAGAACCAGAAGTCACACAATGCATCAAAGCAGGTGACATGACAGGATACAAAGGGCAGGGCGCTTTATCTTCGCCAGACCAAATCGTTGAAGTCGGTAATAAATCCGCCAAATTTAATGTGTGTAACAAAGGACGGCGAACATTCTCTACCGCGTGCATGGGCAAACTACCAAAAAATGCATCCATAGTATTAACAGTCTCAATTCGCGCAGAAAAACCCAAACGATTAACCATTTTCTGCACATAACGCGCTTGCCGCTCCAACAACTCACGGTCACTATCACGCAAAATAACAACAGATGTGTAATAACCAAAAGCAACCATTCCACTGTTTGCTTCCGCAATAGCAGACTCCGCATCTTCCGTCATCATCAAAGCGTCTTGATTAACCGCTGAAGAATTTAAATTAAATACTTGGTCAATAAAACCACGAATCTGTTGCTTCCATTTTTTGCGGTATTTTTCTAAATGAGAAACCGCTTCATGTTGGTCAAGAAAAATAAAACGCGTATTCCACCGAACTTCACAAGGCAATTCACTTAAACCAGCCAACATGCTTGGCGTGGAATCAAGCGGAAAACCCTCAATCGAAACAGCCATGATGTATTTATCATCAAGACGCGGAACAATACCAGCCCAAAATTCCTTACCACCAACAAGCGAATCCAAATACATAGGGCAGGGCGGTAATTGAATCGGATGTTTATCCCCTGTAATACATTCCTGAATCCAACTCAAATAATTGTCATAAGTCGAAATCGAACCATCTTCATTGGTCACTTGGTAAGATTTTAAACGTTTTAAAGATAAACCAATCGATAAACGATTTTCAAAATCAGCAATCGCACGTTTAAACTGATTAATCAAATTCTCCGTGGTTCGTTTGGATGTTGGCTTTTTTTGGTCGTCATCAAACATCAAATCAACAAACTTTTTTTGTGCAAGTAAGGGCGGAAACCAAGTGAGCGTCAAAACAAATTCACCCTCAAACATATTGCCCAAACTCTCAAAATATTGCCGCCGCTCTTCATCAATCAAAAAAGAAATCTTATCGGGAAAATTTGAATACTTGCGGTCTGGCATCTTGCTCGCAGGACGGCGCACCGAATCAACATGAATCATCCAACCATTGCCTAAACCAGCCAACGCTTGATTCAAATGGAAACTGATAGCTTCGCGCTCTTCATTCGTGCTGCTCGCATTATCATTCCCTGAATAAACCCAAGCCGCACCAAAAGAACCATTTTTGCCAACAATAACCCCATCATCCACAACAGCAGAATAAATCAACAAATCAGATAAACCCGCATCTTTTTTGCGAAACCTTTTTAATTTAAGCTCTTCGTCTACCGCCATTAAACGAAAAAACAAAAATAAAACCAAAAGAATTCCAAGAACACCAATCCCAAATGAAAGAAAGAAAAAAATCCCCTGATTTATCATTTGTAAATTCTCCCCTGCGAATCAGTATTAATGCGATATGGCGTAGAATGCGCTTGGTAAAATTTTTGATATCGAATATGACGCAAATAAACAAGACGCATTTTTGGGTCTGATTTCGCCATCAACCGAAAAACAAATACTGAAAATATCCACAAAAAAACACCATAAATAGTCGCAATCCAATCCATCCCCGTGAAAACCAATGCAGATGATAAAACACCAGAAAACATCACCATCTCCCGGTCACCACCCATAAAAAGATTATCTCGATGCGCACAAGCATGAATCGGAATAGTTCGTAAATTGCCAGCCATCAAAAATCTCCCAATCAAACAAACATCACTTGGGGGGAAAAGGGCATATGCCACAAAGACGAAATCTCCGCTGATTTGCCAGAAAAGAAAGTCAACACATTAGGCGCAGCAATAATAATCGACATCACCAAGACCATAAAAACCATGCTCTTGAAAAATGCATTCAAATCACCACCAAAAATCAACGTCCCACCAGCAATCACCAATCCAATCAAAGCTAACGAAAATGCCACCGGACCCGTTGCAGAACTCACCAACTTATCAAGCCAATCTTCATAAGGTAAACCACCACCTTTTGCCGGAGCCGCCAAAACATCAGGTGCATTCAACAAAACAAACAAAACCAAAAAAACAAATAAAAAATTTTTAAAACAAAAAAAACGATTCAAATTCTTAAAATCAAAAAATTGATTCAAAACATAATTCATTTTTTTACTCCATTGTCTGAACAATATATCGGTTATTCTCATAACCTAAAACACGCAAAATTTCCTGTATTTTGCGCCCCGTTGGCGTGCGGCTAATATGCACAACAATATGAACCGCCTCACCAATCAACTGCTCAATGTCTTTTGGCGCAAATTTATTACGCGAAACAAGCGACTTTAAGCGAGTCAATCCCTCAATCGCCGAATTTGCATGCAATGTCGCAACACCACCAGCATGCCCAGTGTTCCAAGCATCCAACAAATCCAACGCTTCTTCACCACGGACTTCCCCAACCAAAATCCTATCAGGACGCATCCGCAACGTTGTTTTTAAAAGTTTTGTCATCGAAACATCAACACTTGTGTGATACTGCACATAATTTTGCGCAGAACACTGTATTTCGCCAGTGTCCTCAATAATTATGATTCGCTCCATCGGATTATTAACAACCATCTGTTGAATAATCGCATTCACAAGCGTCGTCTTGCCAGAACCAGTTCCACCAACAACCAAAATGTTTTGATGGTCTTTTACCGCTTCAACAAGCAAATCAAATTGTTTTATCGATAAAATCCCATTGTCAACATATTGTTCCAATTCAAAAATCATTACCGCTTTTTTGCGAATTGCAAAAGTGGGAGAGGGAACTACCGGCGGAAGCTGACCCGCAAAACGCGAATTGTCAAGTGGAAATTCCCCCTCAAGAATCGGGTTGTTTTTTGTAACTTCCTTGCCATGATAACCAGCAATTGATTCAATAACCGCTTGCGATTGCGCAGGCGACATTTTCAAAAGAAACTGAACAGGTTCGCCTAGACGCTCAACCCAAACACAACCATCCGCATTAAGCATCATCTCAACAACTTTTGGGTCATGCCAAGTCGTTAAAAAAACATCGCCTAAATCGCGCTCAAGTTTCTTTTTAATTCGCGATTTTACATCGCTATGCTCATTAGCCATTTTAAAAAAACAAAGAAAATTTAGCGGCTAAATTTTTTGCACACAAATTTTTTCAATGTTGCGAGAGAGAGAAGCGGGTGAAAAAGAAAGTCCGCAAGATTCAATCAAATACCGAGCAATTTGCTTGGTTGGAATGCCATCTTTTAAAAGCAAATTGATGCCATTTTTATGTTGTATGACAAATTTTTGGCAAAGAGAAAGTCTTTCATTTTTAGCATTAAACCATTTATTGAAATCACGTTTTGAAACACGAAAGCGAGTTTTTTCTGCCGTTTTGCCAACTTCCTTAACATCAAGAGAAGCAGGCTTTTCAAAATTTGAATCAGCAACGCCAAGCATTTCATCAGCGACATCATCAAGCATATTTTGAAGCTCTTGTTTAGAATCAAAATTCTCGTTGGTATCAATCATTTTTGTCTCCCAAAAAAAAAGAATGTATAAAATATAACGGATGTTTTAGCAAAAATCAAATGTTATGTGGAAAAAATTTAATCTTTGTTTAAATATTCTTTTGCCCATTTTTTAACAATAAAGGCTTTGTAAGACGGCAGAACGACAGACACAAGCTCAAAATCTTTTTTTAATTCGCGTGGTAAAAAATTGTCGACTTGCGTGCGCGGCAATTTTGAATCCAATAAATCCAACGGCGAAACACCAAAAGCATGGGCAATGGCTTCAACAATACGCAAAGATGGATTCGCACGACCAGCCATAATATCAGATAGATATGTTGCAGACATTTGCGCTTTTTGTGCTAATTCTGCCTGCGTCATTTGATTCGCACGAATCAGCCACGACACATTTTCAAAAAAAATTCTCTGCAAAGAAGCCAACTAAATCTCCTGAACGAATCAAATTGTGTAATTCTATATGAAAAGCCATAAAAAAGGAATAAGCAGTAAAAATATTCATTCGGTGTCAACTTGATTTTTTAAGACAAATCGTGTAGACTGAGAAAATTAGATGTTCGGCTGAAAGGAAAGGATAAAAGATGGAAAGCAAAATCAACATCGATTCATTAGTTGGTGAATTTTTACAAAGCTTCCAAATTACAGATGAAGAAGCAAGCATTCACAGAATGTGTTTGCAAAAAGCATTAGAACAAGTTAGCGATAAATACAGAAATGATGAAGAAAAACGTTTGCGCGAATTTTTAGAAGAACAAAAAGAAACGTGGATTCGTCGATTTAAACAGACAACAACCGATAGCCCTGCCAATACCAGTGAAAAGTCTAGTTTACATAACACATATTATCCGCCCTTGGACTTGTGTTAAAGAGCAAGGTTTGGTTGAAGCTGTTTAAGATTCTTTCTTCTTGTTCTTCTAAAAACTCGTTGAGCATTTGGGGATTTTTTCTTTTTTCTTTAATAAGACGGCGCTCCAAGCTTTCTCTATTAATTTTTTCTATCCTACCATATTTTTAAAAAAAGCATAAGATTTTTGTTAAAATTACCACTTTTTCATATAGAATGCTTACTTGATTTAGTTTTGGAGTTTTGGATGGCTTCTTTGCAGAGAATTTTTTTTGAAAATATTTCGTGGCTGATTCGTGCGAATCAAATGACGCAGGCGGAGTTGGCACAAAAAGCGCGAATGTCTGCAACATATCTATCTGACATTATGGCTGGTCGTGCGAATCCGTCTTTGCGTATTGTTGAAGCCATCGCCCATGCTGATGGATAAAACTAAAAAATCACAACGTATATGGGCTGTGTGTGGAAAATGCGAGCTGAATGTCTTTATCCGATTGATGATTAAAACAAAGTCGCACTAAATATTCAAGCAAGGTTTTTTGGGAATCGGGGAATAGGCTCAATTCTGGTTCTTCAATAAAAAGACTAAATCGCGGCTTATTAAATTCTGCTTTTTTAATTTTATTCACAAAAGCGGCAGGGTCTTTTTCTTTTAATTTAGAAAAAAGACTGACCACATAATTGTTCAGCCCGCTTTCTACGTATTCGTTATCGTTTGCAAAATGTTGTGCGATGACTTCAATAGTAGATACCCAGATGATGCGTTGTGTAATTGCGTTTTTGCGCCGCCTTGGTTTTTAATAAAAAAGCGGTGCTGAATGCCGTATTTTTCTCTTAAAAGTTTCACATTAAAGGTTTCTATTTTGACTTTTTTTTCTGCGCTTAATGCATCAAAAGCAACTCTAAAATCTTCAAATGTTTTTTCTAAATGAAACGGAATGGTTATTACACGGAGTTGGTTATTTAAAAGCAATGGAATGGAGAATCGGTCGTCTGGGACGAAGGCGATTTTTTCCAAGGTAAATGGATTTTTTTTGTTTAACCAATTGGTTTTTAATTGAAGTTTGCCATTGCAGGCGATGCGTGCATAAAAATCATCTGTGGTGTATTCTGCAATGCTACCTTTGACGCAAAAATCTTCCAAACCCGAATCGCGCAACATTTTTTCTATGCGAAAACGCTCATCGTTTTTTCCTACTTTTTTGGACAATTCGCGCAGACTGACTTTTTTGTGAATCCAACGGAAAAGCGAGAGCAATTTTAAAATGACGCTTTTACCGCTGGCACTTTCACCAACAAAAACATTAAGGCGTTTAATATCAAGGTCGGCGTCAATAATAGGATAAAATTTTTTGATTTTCAGTTGTTCTTTCATGATATGGTAAATTATGCCACGCGCATCAAACTATTGCAACAATTACAAATTCTCTGGAATGCATTATCTTTTTTTCACTTTGATTAGACTTTTGTAACGCTGTAACATTTGAGTATTTGCTTCTTGTTCAATGA
>JBNMHE010000107.1:0-6328 GCA_050872585.1 Rhodocyclales bacterium
GGAAAATTGGGCACAATTAAACGCATCGCGCATCGGCGTTTAATGGCGTGTAAAGTATAAACCGAAGGTTCCAAAAAAGTATAAAACGGCGTCAAACGTTGGGTTTTAACTTCAAAATTCAACAACATCAACCAATCTTTTAAGCGTGAAGCGGGCACAAATTGCCCAAACCACGGAAATTCATTTTTTTTATCCAAAAATTTGCGCAACACACCCAAAGAATACTTGTGAAATCCGGTTAAAAGCAAATGACCTTCGGGAATTAAAATGCGCTCAACTTCACGCAAAATGGCGTGTGGATTCCCGGAAAATTCCAAAACATGCGGCAAAATAACCAAATCCATGCTTTCACTGGCAATGGGCAAAGCGGCAATTTCACAAAGAATGTCGGGCGTTTTGTCAAAATAAGCCAAACCAGCAGTGATTTTTTTTTGTATGCGAAACCCACTTAAAAAATCCACAAACGGAAAACCCAGTTGCACAGCGTGAAAACCGAAAATGGCACTGCTGAATGAAGCCACAAAATGTTTTTCTTTTTCCAATAAAATAATACTCTGCGGCTTTTGAAGCCATTTTGCCAACTCATTTTGGAAAGAAACAATGTCGCTTTTCATTTTTTATTTGAACGCTTTGAAAGACAATTACATTTGGTGCATCACCGACAACCAGAATTTGTGGATTGTTGACCCTGGCGAATCTACTCCCGTTTTGAATTTTTTAAAAAACAACCATTTGAATTTTAAAGGTATTTTCATCACGCACCATCATTTTGACCACACGGGCGGCATTTTGGAATTAAAAAACGCTTATCCTCAGTTGTCTATTTTTGCACCCAAAGGCATTGAAGGCACCACTTGTTTTTTAAAAGGAGGCGAAGTTTTAAATTGTTCTACTTTTCAAGTTCAAGTCATTGCAGCGCCCGGGCACACTCTTGACCATTTGATTTACAAAATCGGAGAACGGCTTTTTGTAGGCGATGTTTTGTTTGGCGCAGGTTGCGGACGTTTGTTTGAAGGCAATGCCAGCCAAATGTTTGATTCTTTAAATAAAATTCAAAATTTTTCTAATCAAACGCTGATTTATCCGGCGCACGAATACACTTTGCAAAATTTGCGTTTTGCCCAAAACATTGAACCGAGCAATTTTGTTATTCAACAGCGCATCCAAGAACTTGAAAAAAATCCGGTAAGCGTGCCTTTATCTTTAAAAATAGAAAAACAAAGCAATCCATTTTTGCGCACCGAACAAGAAAGCGTGCGCCAAAAATTGAATCTGACCAACGCCACCAATCAAGCAGTTTTTGCGGCATTGCGCACCATGCGTGATTCGTTTTGAATAAAAAATAAAATTTAAAAATTAAAATTTAAAAATTTAAAAAAATTTTGCGTTGACCGTGGAAAAACCAATCAAAAAATCCACGGTCGACTCATTTTTTTTTGATTTTTTCGGCAAAAAAATTTTGGGAAGTTTTTGAATTGTTTTGAAATGTTTTGAATGATTTTGCTTGTTTTTTTATTTTTAATTTTTATTTTGATAAAAAAAACAAAAAAGGAATTTTGGCTCCCCAAGTTGGGCTCGAACCAACGACCTACGGATTAACAGTCCGGCGCTCTACCGACTGAGCTATTGGGGAACACAAAGTGCGCATTATAATTTTAAAAGTTTTGAAGTCAACTATTTTGTTGGATAATTCTTCTTTTTTTTATGAAAAAACAATGAATCTCTTTGTGATTAGCGGTTTATCAGGTTCGGGCAAATCCGTGGTGTTGCATTTTTTAGAAGACAATGGTTTTTACGCCATTGACAATTTGCCGGCCTCTTTATTGATGCAAACCACGCAAATTTTGCAACAACAAAACATCAGCAACATAGCGGTTGCCATTGATGCCCGTTCCAAAGAAAGCATTAAAGAATTGCCGTCTATTTTGAAAAATTTTCGCCAAGTTAAATTTTTATTTTTAACCGCCGATGATGCCACTTTGATGAAACGTTTTTCGGAATTGCGGCGCCGCCATCCTTTGTCTACTTCACAAAAAACGCTATCCGATGCCATTTTGGAAGACCGAGAACTGACCGAACCTTTGCAAAATTTAGGTTTAAAACTGGATACCAGCAATTTGAAAGCAACCGTTTTGCGCAAATGGTGCCGAGAATTTTTGCTTTTGCAAAAAAAAGGCAACATTGCGTTGTTGTTCCAATCTTTTGCCTACAAACACGGCATTGCGCAAGATGCCGATTTGGTTTTTGATGCCCGTTGTTTGCCCAATCCTTATTATGAAAAAAATTTAAAACACCTAACCGGCAAAGATTGGCCTGTGATTGATTTTTTTCAAAAACAAGAATCTGTGCGCTTGTTTTGCCAAAGCATTGCCACTTTTTTGGAAAAATGGATTCCTTTTTACACGCAAGACGATCGGCCTTATTTAACCATTGCCATTGGCTGCACAGGCGGGCAACACCGCTCGGTTTTTGTTGCCGAACATTTGAAAAAACATTTTCAAGCGCATTTTGATGTGTTGTTGCGCCACAGAATTTTGGATTCTCACGATGATTTTTTACAATCTCATGTGGAATAAAATCAAAAAATCCACGGTCAACCGTTTGTTTTTTTCAAAAATTTAAAAAAAATGAAAATTGCTTCTTGGAATGTGAATTCTTTAAATGTGCGTCTTCCCCACGTTTTAGAATGGCTCAAACAAAATCCAATGGATATTTTGGGGTTGCAAGAACTCAAACTGCAAAACCATCAATTTCCACAAGCCGTTTTTCAACAACATGGATTCAATGTTGTTTTTGCCGGACAAAAATCCTATAACGGCGTGGCCATTGTTTCGCCTTATGCCATTGAAAACGTGCAAATCAATTTGCCTAATTTTGCCGATTCCGCAATGCGTTTGATTGCCGCAACCATCAACCAAGTGCGTTTTATTTGCATTTATGCGCCCAATGGTTCACAAGTGGGCAGTGAAAAATTTGCTTACAAACAAGAATGGTATGCCGCTTTGTTGGATTATTTAAAGGAAGAAAAAAAACAATTTTCAACCATGGTCATTGGCGGCGACTTCAACATTGCGCCCAGTGAAAAAGATGTTTTTGACCCAGAACAATGCCACGAACAACTTTGTTGCACCGCAACGGAGCGCGCACTTTTTAACCAAATTCTACAAGAAGGTTTTGCCGATTCTTTTCGTTTTTTGAATCAAGAAAGCGGACATTTTTCGTGGTGGGATTATCGCCAAGCATCTTTTCGGCGCAATATCGGCTTACGCATTGATTTTTTGCTTTCTTATCATTTGAAAATCCAAAACGCCGGTATTGATCAATTACCAAGAACTTGGCAGCGCCCTTCCGACCATGCGCCCATTTGGGCAGAATTTGAAATTTAAAAATAAAAAAATCCACGGTCAACGTTTTATTTTTTTGAAAATTTTTTCACGTTGACCGTGGATTTTTTTAATGCGGGAATTCCGTTTGTGTGTTTTCGGTTGTGGCTTGCCAAAAAGAATCATACATTTTGTTGCCGCGCAATAATTCTTTGTTCAATTTGGCTTTGCCAAAACTTTCCAACAAGGTTTTTTCTTTCAAAGGATTGCGCCCCAAACCCAAAGCATTGGCCGAAATGCCCACGCTTTCCAAAAGCAAAGGCGAAACATCAAAATGGCTGATGTTGCGGTTTTTGGTTGCCGCGTGATTGCCCGAAACATCAAAAGGCGTGTTAATAAAAGCATTGAATACGCCAAATTGCGTCTCAGGCGGGAAAAAATCGTGCCCTCTTGGCAAATGGTCGCCCAAAATCACAATGCTGGTGTTCTTGCCAACAGGGCTTTTTAAAATAAAATCCACAAAATCGCCCATTAAACTATCCACACATTTGTAGCGCCCAAAAGGATTATTAGGATAACCCGGACAAGAATGCGCGCCGTAAAGAAAATCTTCGCCGTGCGTGTCAATGGTTGAAATATAAAACGCAAAGCTTTCATTAGAATCAATGGCATTTTGCACTTCTTTTTTTGCCAAACGAAAAGTTTCTCTATCCAAAACGCCCCACAATCCACTGCTTAAAATATCGGGCGGAATGGGTTTGGGCACTAACTTTTGGGCTTGGTAATAAAAAACATCATGCACCGGAATGTGATGCGCTTCAAAAAACGCTCTGCCGCCCAAAGTTTGTTCTTGGCCGGAAATATAGATTTGTTTGTAACCCAATTTTTTAAGAATATCCGGCACGCATTGGGCTTTGTTTAAAAAATACTTTTTGGTGGTGGCATTGACCGGTTGGTTAATCGGCACGCCGCACAAATAAGAAACAATGCCGGCAATTGTCCAACCGGTGCCTTCCAATTGCGTTAAACCGCCTACAACCGAAGTGGGCGAAAAATTAATATGTTGAGATGCCAAACCTTCCACTTGCGGAGCCAAATCGCCCCAAGGCGAATAAACTTTCAAATTTTCATTGATTTCAACCTCGTCTTGAAAAGGCATAGAAAAACGCGACATCGCACTTGGCCAACTTTCAGCAAAAATGACAATTAAATTGCGTTTTTCAAAAGAATGATTTTTATTGTTTTCATTGTTTTTATTATTTTCATTGTTTTGATTTAAATGATTGTTTTTCAAAAAATTCTCCAAATCAAAATACGAATAATAAGTTTCATAAAACTTGGAGACATTTTGTTGTTCTTTAAAATAATCTTTAATGCGCAATTTGTTAATGGTGATATTCACCGACAAAAACAAAACCACCACCGCCAAAAGCAAACGAAAAGCATGGCCATGTTGTTGAATAAAAACAAAACTATTTTTGAAAAAACAAAAGCCAACAAAACAATGCGTTTTAAAATTTTAAATGTTATTTTCAAAATGTTTTTAAAAACAACAACGCTGATTTTAAAAACAAAAGGAATGATTTCTTTGTAAAACGCAACCAACAAAGCAATCAAAAAAGAAGGCAGCAAATTGAGTTTGATAAAAACCAAAACAAATTCTAAACTGGCGCCGCCAACGGGAAATTGCAAATGAAACAAAATTTGTCCAAAATTTTTCACCTGCATTTCTCTTTGCAACCAAATGGTTGAAAAAAACAAAGACAAACTCAAAAAAACGGAAACAAAAACCGCCAAACTAACCCAAAAACGTTTCATTATTTGTTCAGAAAAAAAGAAAGAATTTTAAAATAATTTTTGTTTTTTTTAATTTTTTATTTGTTTATTTTTTAACATTAAAAAATTTTTCCACGGTCAACATTTTATTTTTTTTGTTTTTTCAAAATTTTTTCTCGTTGACCGTGGATTTTTTTATTTTTTGGTGCGATTTTTTAATTTTTCTGCCAATTTTTCTTGGTGTTTTTTGATTTTTTCGGCTTGTTTTTTGGCTTTTTCTTGCGCTTTGCGTTGTCTTTTGTTGAGTTCTTCTTTGTCTTGTTGTTGTTTTAACATTTTGCCGGCGTTGTATTGTTTTCTAAATTCTTTTTGTGCCCAATCCAAACAAGCATTGACCAAAATTTTATCCATGCATTCTTTTTGGGCTTTTTCCCATTGTTGTTCAGCTTCTTTCATTATTTGATTGGGATTGGGCATGACATTTTCCTGAGCATCAACAACATTGAAAAATAAAGCACAACACACCAAAAAAAGGCTTGTTTTTATTTTGTTTTTCATTTTGTTTTTCATTTTTTGCTTTCTTTTTTGAAAATTTTATTTTCCATTTTGTGTTGGCGGCAAAAATGACCAAATTGTTTCACCCAAACGGTAAGATTGCGGCAATTTTTGCCTGAATATGTTTTCAAAGTATTTGATTGAAATATTTGATTTTTAAATTTGCATGCTCATCACATCTTGGTAAGCCGTAACCAATTTGTTGCGCACTTGCACCATTTCTTGAAAAGAAACACTTGCCGTTTGAAGCGCCATCATCACTTCATGCAAATTTTGTGTGGAATTGCCCGCCACAAAATCTTTTTGCATTTGTTGGGCGTGTTGTTGCGTTTCATTGACTTTGTCAATAGAAGATTTCAACACATCGGCAAAATCCACAGCCGATGCATTGCTGGGCTCTTTTGTTTTTTGATTGGCTGCTGCCGCTTGCGTTTTTTGCAAAGTTGCCAACATTTGTTCAATTCCAGCGGTATCCATTTTTTGAACTCCCAAAAACACGTTGAATGGTCATTGCCTTTTGATATAGCAAAAACTTTGCCAATGTTCATTTTTTAAAAATTTAAAAATTTAAAAATTTTTAAAGGTTGACCGTGGATTTTTTTAAATTTAAAAAAAATCAATCCATTAAAATATAGGGCAAGGGAAAATTAACATTTTCTTCAATGCCTTTTAAA
>JBNMHE010000108.1:0-6192 GCA_050872585.1 Rhodocyclales bacterium
AATTATTCATCAAGTATTAACTGATCAAGAAAAAGAAAAACAACGAACAGAATTAAAAAATACTTTGTGGCAATACCAAAATCAAAGCGGAAAACGCTCCACACAAATCTTATTGGATATCCAAAAAAATGTTTTGGAAAACCAAACACTGCCAACATCATCTTCTGAAAAAATCAAACCCAAACGCACGCAAGCCTTGCCACATTTTGGTGTTTTACCCAAAATTTTCAAACAAGCTTTATTGATTTTAAACGTTTTGTTTGTTCTTGTTTTAAGCAATCTTACTTACAATTATTTGTTTTTAGGCAATATCATTGATATTCAAAATCCACGTTTTTTATTTCATATTATGCGTATTGTTTCAAATGACAATCAGAATTATTTTATTCAAATAGATTTTTTTAAATCTATTAAAAATATATCATTTTATTATATTTTAAACACAATTTATATTTTTATTTTTTATCTTGTTTATTTTTTATTAAAAAAATACCAACCTTTTTATTTTGAGTTGGAATCGCTTTATCAAAAAATTAAGGTATTTTCTTTGGTTATTATTTCCTTTTTAATTTGTGTTTTTATTCCTTTATCTCTTTATCAAAGTGATATTCATCAATTTTCTTTAAGCAGCACTTATTATGTTATTTTTTCTTTAATTGGTGTTTTTGTATTAATGTCTTTTGTTTTAATTTATCTGTTTGCTTTTATTCCCAAAAATTATAATCGTATTTTGGCATTGTTGTTGCCGACAATTTTATTTTTAGGTTTAGCCAATACCTTTATTTTTGTTGGCGATTATGGTGCAATGGATCATTTTGTTTTACAAAAAGAACCGCAACTTGATTTTTCAAATTACATCACATTTAAATTTGTTTTGTTTTTTCTTTTTATTTTGTTATTGGTGGCTTTTGCTTTACAATACGTTTTGCCTATTTTAAAAGTTGTTTTTATCACTTTATTGGTTGTCAGTTGTTTTCATTTTGTTTCTATTCATTTTCAACATCATGAAAATGAAAAAACATTAAAATTTTTGGAAAATCAAATTCAAAACAATTCCAATTACAAAGCGCCGTTAGAAGATGAATTGTTTTCTTATTCTAAAAATCACAAAAATACCGTTGTGTTTTTATTGGACATGTTTACCGGTTCGCACATGCAATCTATTTTAAAACAATTTCCTCAATTTAAAACACAATTGGATGGTTTTACGCATTTTCCCAATGCCATATCCAGCACCAATGCAACTTCACACACCATTGCCTCTTTAATTGGTGGAGAATATTATACGGCGAACAATATGAATCTGCGTCAAGACAATTTAAAAAAATCTATTGATACGGCATTTATTAACACCAGCAATGCTTTTATCAATGAAGGTTATCAAGTTTCTTTAATTGCACAAGTGGGCGGAAAATTGGATATTCAACAAAACAAACCCAAAGAAGATTTGTTTTTTCTTGATATTGGAAATGATCAAGTTTTTGTTGATTATTTAATTCAAAATGAATCTATTTTAATTGACATAAGCACTCAAAACAATGCTTTGAAAGAAATGCTGAATTTATTGCAATTTTCGGTATTTAAATTTGCGCCGGAATTTTTGCGTGCGTTATTTTACAACGAAGGGAAATGGTTTTTAAAGAACAATATCAATCCAAATCAACGGGAAATCAAAGCACCGGCAGGAATTTATGCGCAAACGCATATTTTAAATAATCATTCTCCAAAACCAACGTTTAAATATTTTCATTCTGACTTTACTCATGTTCCTTTTAAAGTTTATTTTAATTCACAAAAAAATCAATGTGATTTTTTCAGTGATCAATCGGCTTACGATGAATATGCACACACCCAACAAAATCAAAATATGCAAAAAGGTGCAGGACATTATTACCAACATTATGATTCCCAAGTTTGTGCTCTTTCTTATTTGCATCATTTTATTCAAAAATTAAAAGAATTAGAAGTTTATGACAATACGCAAATTTTTGTTATTTCTGATCATGCGGGCGATGATAGTTTAAATGTTCCCATTGCTGGAAATGGAATTGCCCGCCCCGATATTTTGTTTTTATTTAAAGATTTTAATCAAAAAGGCAATTTAAAAACCGATGAACGTTTGATGGCCAATTATGATATTTCCACCATTTATTGTTCGGTTTTAAAAAATGGTTGTCCCAATGTGCAAAAGAATATATTGGAAAATTATCCGCAAAATAGAAAATTAATTCATTTGATTCCTAATCATTGGTCCATTGATTCTCACCAAGAAAACAAATGGTTAATTACCGATGCTTACGAAGTTGAAAAAAACATTTATCAAGCGCAAAATTGGAAAAATGTTAAGAAACAATTTGCCAACAATTGAAAAATAAAAAAATCCACGGTAAACTTAAAAAAATTTTTAAAAAAATTTTTAAAATTTTTTTAGTTTATTTTAAGTTTGCTTTTAAAAGGAAAAAAAATGCCTTCTAACTTAAAAAATTCAAATGCTTTCAATCATTTACAATTGCCTCGCAATGTTCTTTTAAATCCCGGGCCTTGCACAACCACGCATTCGGTAAAAATGGCGCAAATAGTGCCAGATATTTGTCCTCGTGAAAAAGAATTCGGCGAGGTCATGCATTTTGTCATGCAAAAATTAACCGATTTGGCAGAAGGTGAAAATCTGGTTTCTGTTTTGTTTGGTGGCTCTGGCACTGCGGGCGTGGAGGCGGTTTTGTCTTCCATTTGTCACAATCAAAAAATTCTGGTCATTCACAACGGCGCTTATTCCAAAAGAATGCTTTCTATTTTAAAAACTTATTCTGCCAATGTTTTTAATTTTGAAAGCAGTTATATTCAACCGATTGATTTTAATAATTTGGAAAATATTTTAAAACAAAATCATTTTAATTATATTTGTTGTGTGCATAATGAAACAGGAACAGGTTTATTAAATGATATTCAAAAAATTTCCGATTTGGCTCATCAATACCATGCCGAATTGGTGGTAGATGCCATGAGCAGTTTTGCTGCTTTACCTATCAATATGCAAAACATTCATTTTTTAATTGCCTCTTCCAACAAAAACATTCAAGGAATGCCCGGTATTTCTTTTGTAATTTGTCAAAAACCATCTTTGGAAAAATTAAAAAACATTCCTGCAAAAAGTTTTTATTTGGATTTATACGCACAATATACTTATTTTAATCAAACCAAACAATTGCGATTTACGCCGCCCGTTCAAACTATTTATGCTTTAAAACAAGCCATCATAGAATTAGAAAAAGAAACCATTATTCAACGCTACGCACGTTATGCAAAATCTTGGCAAACTTTAATCAATGGTTTAAAAGATTTTAATTTAAAATGTTTGTTGCCTTTGGAATGTCAATCCAAAATTATTACGGCTATTTATGAACCGCAAAATCCCTTGTATTCTTTTGATGAAATGCATGATTTTTTATATCAAAAAGGTTTTACAATTTATCCCGGAAAAATAAATGATTACAATACTTTTCGCATTGCCAATATCGGTGATATTACTTACAAAGATATTCAAAATTTTTTAATTGTTTTAAAAGATTATTTAACCAAAATTCATTATTTTTAATATTTTTATATTTTAAAATGCAAAATCATTTATGAATGCCATCATTCTTGCCGCTGGGAAAGGCACACGTTTAAAACCTTTTACTTTAAATTATCCCAAACCTTTATTTAAAATAAAAGGCAAAACTTTATTGGAAAGAAACATCCATTTTTTGCATTCCAATGGCATTGAAGATATTACCATCATCACCGGTTACAAACACCATTTGTTTGATGAATATATTGAAAAATACAATTTAAATAAATTAGTTTCAACAGAATGGGAATACAAAAATTCCAGCAGTTCTTTAAAATTAGCCAAAGATTTAATTAACAATACCATTATTATCAATGGTGATATTTATATTCAAAAAAATGTGTTTGATTATATTCAACCTCATTGTTCACAAATTGTTTCTCAAAAAATAAAAAAGGCAAAGAAGATGGTTATATTTTTGATGAAAACAAGCGCATTATTCAAATTGTAAAAAATGCCACATCTGGTTATGGCGACACAGGAATGATGATTTTACAAGGCCATTTGGCAAAAGAAGTAGCCAACAATTTGCCTTTTGCACAAGATAATGATTTTTGGGAAGATGTGGTTTATCGTTTGATTGATCAACATGCGCTTTATTTAACGCCTATACCGTCTTGCATTGTTGAAATTGATTCGCTAGATGATGCCTTATCGGAAAATATATTAAACCAAAAAGATTTGAATGATTTAAAACATTTAAATTGTTTGGAAAAATAAAAAAAATCCACGGTCAACGTTTAATTTTTTTTATTTTTTATTATGTTTTAAAAAAAATCATTCATTCATTTTCTCGCGTGCAAAAATTACTTTTTTTTCTTTGTAAGTTTTATTGGTGACATATTGCGGTGAAATATTTTCCCAATTTTCAAATAAACGAGAATCTTTTTGCACTTTAAATGAAGTTGAAATTAACCATTCATTGGGTAAATGAACATCAAAACCATTATCCGGTCGAACGTGAATAATACTTCTATTTTGCGGATAATTTTCCAATATATTTTTTTGCACATTGGGACAACCATTTTTTAAAACCGAACAATAAATGGTGGAAATATCATAATTAGCCATCAAACGTTCATCGGTTTTTAAATTGCCTTTTTGATTAAAATCTTTAAACAACAAAAGAATATCTTGCCCAAAATCACGCGGCAACATTTTCGGCACATTGATGCTGTCCGTGCCAGCATGGTCGCTTAAAATAAAAATTTGCGTGTTGTCATAGATATTTTCTTTTTTTAATTCTTCAATATAATGGTTAATCAACGACAATGCGCACATTTCAGTATCATAATGTTGGTATTGCACAATTGCATTTGCAGCTTTGTTAATTGTTCCATCTTGAAAATAATGGCATTTTCCATCTTTATAAAAAAGAGAATAAGGAAAATGTGTCATCATAGTGTGAAAAAATTTAAATGTAGGCTTGGTTTCATTCAAATCAAAACGATGCGTTGCAGAATACAATGTGGAAACATGATTAAGAACGGTGCTTTTATCATAAGTTTTTAAACGTTCTTGGTCGGCATAAGTATAAACTTTATTTCTAAAATAAAGGGCAGGAACAAATTTAAACAAGCCAAAATAAACCATTTGTTTTAAATCAAAAAGCAAAGTGGTTTGTTTGTAAGATTGATTTAAATAAGATTCATTTTCCCAAAAATATTCTTCAAATAAAGAGTTTTCATCTTGCCAATGAAGATTTTGATCAGCAATTAAATCTTTTCTTAATTGGATAGGATAACTTAAAAAACTGGGTTGAAAACCTTCGTTATAAAAACTTTTGGCAATAGAATGGTAAGCATCTCTTTGCGCTTGCATGCGGTTATCTTTTCGGGTATTTTGATTATAAATCGTGTAATATTCCCCAGCCAAAACAGAAGGCATAGAATAAATGGTGGCATTGGAACTGGATACCGCATTAGGAAAATAAGTAAAACCATCCAATTGTGTTTTTAATTCTGGAAATTGTTTCAACATCATCGGCATATGTGAACCGGTGAACATATCTAATAGAAATACAACGATATTTTTGTCGTTTTTAGAATAAGAAAATAAAGTTTTATTTAAAGTTTCTTGTGTTACTTCAGGAATAATTTTAAAAAAAGCACTGCGCTCCGTAAATATATTGTAAAAACAAAAAGAACAAAGCAAAACAACCGTTATAAAAATAGTTTGTGTCACTTGCGCTACTTTTTCCAGATGATGAAAAGTTTTGTAAATAATAAAAAAATTGATAACAATAATTGCAATTAATTGAGCAACAGCAATAAAACTGGATGATTCTGGAATTGAAGATAAAGAAAAACGATCCATTACACCATAATCACCGGTGAATAAAAAAGTATTCAACAAACCAGATAAAAGCAGGAAAACACATAAAAGAGTTAAAATATGATTAAATTTTTTTGGAATAAAACTTAACAAATAACAAACAATAAAACTGCTTAAAATAAAAAAACCGATTAAACCCAATAATAAATCTAATGTTTGGGATAATTTAAATTGGTGAATATCTGTTTGATAAAGTGAAAAAGGAATAAAAACAAATATCAAACACAAGCAAGTTAAGATGGAATAAC
>JBNMHE010000109.1:0-6158 GCA_050872585.1 Rhodocyclales bacterium
GGGTCTGCCAAACCAATATCTTCCCACGCCATTCTTAAAATGCGGCGCGCCAAATATTTGGGGTCAGCACCGCCTTCTAACATTCTGCAAAACCAATACAACGCGGCATTGGGCGAAGAACCGCGCACCGATTTGTGCAGGGCGGAAATTTGGTCATAAAAAGCATCGCCGTTTTTGTCCATCGCCATCGTTTTTTCTGCCAAAACTTGATTGAGCAAACTTTGTGTAATCAACGAAACTTTTTGCACATCAACAATGTTTTGGCATTGTGCAAGCGTATTCAACAAACGGCGGGCATCGCCATCGGCATAATCAATTAAAAAATTTTCCGCTTCTTTATCCAACGTAAAATTCAAATGCGTATAAGCGCGCGCAATGAGCTGCGCCAATTCTTCATGCAAAAGTGGTTTTAAAACAAACACTTGCGCGCGCGAAAGCAATGCGGCATTGACTTCAAAAAAAGGATTTTCGGTTGTAGCGCCCACAAAAAACACTTCGCCACTTTCCACAAACGGCAACAACGCATCTTGTTGGGCTTTGTTAAAACGGTGAATTTCATCCACAAACAAAATGGTAGCCAACCCCAAAACGCGATTTTGTTGCGCTTGGTCAATGGCGGCGCGTATTTCTTTAACGCCTGCCAAAACCGCAGAAATGGCGATTAAATCGGCTTTGAAGGCTTGTGCGCACAAGCGCGCGATGGTGGTTTTGCCAACACCCGGCGGTCCCCATAAAATCATAGAAAGCGGTTTTTTAGCCGCAAATGCCATTTGCAAGGGTTTGCCCTCACCCAACAAATGGCGCTGACCAATCACCTCGCGCAGACTTTCCGGGCGCATCGATTCTGCCAAGGGAACATTATTCATTGTTTTTCCTGTGTGCGCGCGGATGCGCAGAATCATAAACCTTTGCCAAATGCTGAAAATCCAAATGCGTATAAATTTGCGTGGAAGCCAAGCTAGAATGACCTAATAATTCCTGCACGGCGCGCAAATCGCCAGAAGATTGCAACAAATGCGAAGCAAAGGAATGCCGCAACATATGCGGATGGATGGCTTGTGGCAAAACACCATTGACATAAGCATTCAAACGTTTTTCAATGGTTCGCACATGCAAACGTTTGCCAAATTTATTCAAAAACAATGCGTTTTCATCGCTTTTGGCAATGGCTGGACGCATTTTCAACCATTCTTTTAAAGCCAGTTGCGCATTTTTGCCAACCGGCACCTCGCGCATTTTTTGGCGTTTGCCCAAAACGCGAATCATGCCGCAAGAAAGCACATTTTGGGCATCTTCTTGATTTAAAGCATAAAGCTCGGATAAGCGCAAACCGGAAGAATAAAGCAATTCAAACATCGCTTGGTCGCGTTTTAAAATCCATTCTTCCAAAGCCAAATGTTCGGAATCCAACAAATGCATGGTTTCATCCACGCTTAACACTTCGGGCAAAGTTTTGGCAGCCTTGGGCGCGCGCAAACCCAAAGTGGGATTGGTTTGAATGGTTTTGCATGCAAACAAATACCGAAAAAACGCACGCCAAGCCGACAAAACACGCGACAAAGTGCGCGGATGCAAATTTTGCATGCGCAACTGAAAAAGCGCTTTTTTAATTAAAACAGAATCTATTTTTTCCACGGTCAACGCCGGATTTTTTTCAAAAACAAAATTTTTCAAACGCGTCAAATCGTGTTCGTATGCGCGCAAAGTATGTGCAGAATGGCGTTTTTGTTGGCTTAAAAAATCCAAAAACGTTTTGATGTGCGCATCCATATTCATTGTTTTATTTTTTTTATTTTTTTAAACCGCTCTAAACAAAGCAGAACTAATAAGTTCAGACAAACGCAACAAATAAAGTGTGCCCATTGAAGCATAAAAACGCGTGGCATCCGGGCTTGCCAATGCCAAAACACCGACCAAATCGCCTTCGTTTTTTAAAGGAATCAATGCCTCTGATTGCACGCGTTGTGCGGTTTGTTCATCCCAAATGCTCAATGTGATTGCGCTTGGCACATTACAAGAAGGTTCATTTAAAGCGGCAATATGTTGTTTCAATTCATCAGGCAAAGGAGAAAAAATCGGCAAATCTTTTTCAGAATCAGGCACTTTCACGCCCCAAATGCGCAACGCCACAAAAGGCACTTGGAACACTTCTTTTAAATGAAAATCCACCAACTGCAACATAGCGTGCCAATGCGCTGTGGCATTGAGTGCTACCGCCAGTTGATGCAAATTGGTCGTGGTTTTATCGTTTTCTTCTCCAAAGGTTAAAAGTTGCGTCAATTTGGTTTCCAAGCGTTTGTTTTGTTCGCGCAATTTGGCCATGTTTTGCTCAGAAAACGGCACCACATTGTTTTCTTTTTGAAAATGAAGATGGTCTAAAAATTCAGCATAATGCGAAAAAAATTCAGGGTGTTCACGCAAATAAAACGCCACGTCCTCGGATTTGATCGCCATTTGAACTCCTTAAAAAACACCGTCCGCCAACATTAAAACGGCAATTAAAAACAAAACCAAAGCCGTTATCATATTTAAAATTTGCGCAGTTTGCGGTTTTTCCCGAAGTTGTTTGGTTACACGCGCCGCGCCAACGGCAACACCTGCCATTATAAAGAATGCTTGCACACAAAAGATAATACCCAAAATAAAAATGTTTTGCCCCGCATCAGGCGCTTCCAAATTCACAAATTGCGGAAAAAACGCCAAAAAGAAAATCATCAATTTGGGATTCAATAAACTCATCAACAAACCCGTGCGGTAAAGCGAAAAAAAAGATACGCCGCCTTTTTGCGAACTGGGCAACATCATTCGTTTTCGCGATTGCCAAGCACGCCACGCCAAATAAAGCAAATACGCCGCGCCCAAATAACGCACCATTTCAAAAACAATTTTGGATGAACGCACCAACGCAAGCACACCCAAAGAAGCCAATAAACTATAAATAAACACGCCAGAAACAAGCCCAAACGCCACCAATACGCCGCTTTTTGCGCCTTGCGCCATACTTTTGGTTAACACAAACAAAATATCCGGGCCCGGTGCCAAGGTTAATAAAACCGCCGCGCATAAAAACGCAAAAATCGTTGAAAAATCCATTGTTTTTTACTCATAAAAAGATGGTTCGCCTTCTGGGCGCGTTTTAAAGCGTTTGTGCAACCAAAAATATTGCTGCGGCATTTTTAAAACTTCTTCGGCAATATAAGCATTCATTCGCGCGGTGTCTTGTTCTAAATTTTGCCCAAAATCTTCATCAAATGGCGCTTTGACTTCCACTTCATAACCATCTTTGACTTGCTTGGTAATGCAACTTAAAACCTTGGCGCCGGTTAAGCGACAAAGGCGAGAAAGCGCCGGCACCGTTGCCGTTGAAACATCAAAAAACGGCACAAAAATGGATTCTTTTCTGCCCAAATCCATATCGGGCAAATAATAAAAAGGAATGTTTTGTTTTAAGGTTTTGACAATGCGGCGCAAACCATCTTGGCGCGAGACCAAAATCGGTTGATTAAAACGCATTCTGCCTTTTTTCAACACTTCATTAAAAACCGGATTTTTTTGATTGGAAAACATACTGGACATTTGCCGCAACTGCGCCATTGCCACGCCGCCCGCATCCAAACCCACAAAATGCGGCGCCAAAATAATAATCGGTTTGTTCGCATTTTCAACAATCAATTCTTCGCCTTTGACGCGAATCAAACGTTTTAAGCGTTTTTCGCTTGCCCACCAACCCAGCGTTCGGTCCAAAACCGCGCACGCAAAACATTCAAAATGTTTTAAAGCGGTTTTTTTAATCCATTCTTCTGATTGATTGGGAAAACATTTTTTTAAATTAATCAAAGCAATTTTGCGCCGCTTGATAATAATCCAAAACAGCACGCGCCCCAAAAATCGCCCGATGGCGCGCAAAATCGGCAAAGGCAAAAAATGCAACAACCACAAAAGCAACAGCAACAAATAACTCACAATTTTCATAACGCGTATTTTGAGAATTTTCCACGGTCAACGCAAAATTTTTTTCAAAAAAATAATCGGTTGACCGTGGAAAATCAAAAAAAGCGTGCAAAAATAATGCTCCTTTTTAACTTTTGGAGTAAATAAAATGTCAGCAATTCGTCTGGGCATTTTGGGTTACGGCAATTTGGGGCGCGGCGTGGAATTTGCCGCCAAAAACAACCCCGATGTGGCTTTAAAAGCCGTTTTTACCCGCCGCAATCCACAACATTTGAAAACCCAAGGCACGCCGGTTTTTAGTGTGGATGAAATTTTGAACCACCAAAAAAACTTGGATGTGTTGATTTTATGCGGCGGTTCTGCCACCGATTTGCCGCAACAAACGCCGCATTTTGCGCAATATTTCAACACCGTGGATAGTTTTGACACGCACGCCAAAATTCCCGAACACTTTGCCCAAGTTGATGCCGCAGGCAAAAAAGCCGGCACGGTCAACATTATTTCTACTGGTTGGGACCCGGGCTTGTTTTCTTTAAACCGATTGTATGGCGAGAGTTTTTTGCCTTCTGGCAAAACCTACACTTTTTGGGGCAAAGGCATTAGCCAAGGGCATTCGGATGCCATTCGCCGCATTGAAGGCGTTTTGGATGCGCGGCAATACACCATTCCCATTGAAGAAGCGCTGGATTCGGTGCGTTCTGGCAAAAATCCAACACTTTCAACCCGCGAAAAACATTTAAGAGAATGTTTTGTGGTTGCCGCAGAAGGCGCAGACAAAACCGCCATTGAAAAAGCGATTGTGACGATGCCGAATTATTTTGATGAATACGACACCGTGGTGCATTTCATCAGCCAAGAAACCTTGAATGCCGAACACGCGGGAATGCCGCATGGTGGTTTTGTGTTAAGAAGCGGGAGCACCAGTGAGAAAATCAATCACATCATTGAATTTTCTTTAAAACTGGATTCCAATCCGGAATTTACATCCAGTGTTTTGGTGGCGTATGCCAGAGCCGCACACCGTTTGGCGCAAAAAGGTGAAAAAGGCGCTTTCACGGTTTTTGATATTCCGCCGGCATTTTTGTCTCCCAAAACGCCGGAAGAATTAAGAAAGGAATTGTTATGAAAAAAAGCCGATTTTCTTTTTTACAAAAAGCGACCGCACGGTCGCTTTTTTGTTTGTTGCGCAATTGATTTTTGAAATTTTTTTCACGTTGACCGTGGATTTTTTGCACTTTTTATCCAATTTCTTGGCACGGCACTTGAAAAACCGCTTGGTCTTCCAAACGGATGGCGGACAATTCTCTGCCCCACAAACAACCGGAATCCAAGGCATACCAATGCGGCGTGATTTTTAATCCCAATGCCGACCAATGCCCCGTGATTAAAATTTTTTCATCGGGTTTTCGCTTACAAAACCACGGCATTAAATCGGGCGGAGCGTTGGCAATTTCGCCTTTAAAATCAAAATCCAAATCGCCATTGTTGCGTTTTAAAAATCGCATTCTTGTGAAAACGTTGATGGTGAAACGCTCTTCATCAAATTTGCCGTTCTTGGAATTTCCCCAAATTTCTTTTAAAAATCCTTTTTTGGTTTGCAAAAAATTTTCCACGTGGCGTGCTCGGGATTCGGCTGTTTTTAATGACCAACTCGGCAAAATGCCAGCGTGCACCATGCAAAAATTTTTATCTAAAAAAACCAGTGGTTGTTTTTTTAAAAAACCCACAAAATGCGCCAGTTTTGGCGAGTTTAAAATTTCATCCAGCGTATCGCCTTTTTTTGGCGTTTGAAAACCTTCGGCGCAGGCAAGCAAAAAAATATCGTGGTTGCCTAAAACCATTTTTGCCGCATTTTTTTGTGCAAATCGCAAACAAATTCCAAACATTCCAAAGATTGTGCGCCGCGATTGACCAAATCGCCCACAAACCAAAGCGTGTCGGTTTTTGGGGAAAAAGCGATTTTTTTCAAAAGCGCTTCTAGGCTTTTAAAACAGCCTTGCAAATCGCCAATGGCGTAGGTTGCCATTTTTGTGTTTTTCAAAAAAAATCCACGGTAAACCAAAAATTTTTTTCAAAAAAAATGGTGGTTTACCGTGGAAAATCGTTTATTTTTCCAACAAACTGCGCAACATCCACGCATTTTTTTCATGAATTTGCATGCGTTGCGTTAACAAATCCGCCGTAGGTTCGTCAGCTGCTTTATCCAC
>JBNMHE010000110.1:0-6130 GCA_050872585.1 Rhodocyclales bacterium
ATAGCCAACCATCGTGAATGCAACCATCTATGGCTAAAATATAAGGTCGCCCGAAACTCATTGAATTGGATAAAATAAAATCTCCTTTAAAAACTCTTTTTGATTTTTCAGCGCCGGCAATCGTTATTTTTTGCTCGGTTTTTGTAATATATTTTTCGCCCGGTTTAATATCACCAATTTTTATCCAAGGGATGCCATCCGTTGCATTAGTTAAAAAGCTATAAATGGGACGCGGCGATGCACCGCGTGAAATCTGCGCAACCTCTCCCAACGCTTTAAATTCCACGCCATCGGGGCAAAGTTGGTGAATCAAATCATTGATTTTGCTCATTGTTGTTTTTTCCAAACTTTTTTGATTTTCAACATACTTTATTTTAAAAAAAATCCACGGTCGACCGTGGATTTTTTCATTTAAAAACAACCATTCAAAGGATGTTCGTTTAAACCTTCCACCACGCGCGCTGGGCAAGCATTGAATTGTTCAAGCGCGCTTTGGGCTTCTTCTTGACTTTGAAATTCCGCAAAAAATGCCGAACCCGAACCTGTCATGCGCGCATGGGATGTTCGTTTTTGCAAGTTTTCCCAAACCGGTTTTAAAGCCGGATACAAATCCAATGCCACGGCTTGCAAATCGTTGTGCGTGGAATCCAAAGTCCAATTTTCATTGAGTTTGGGCGTGTTGCGGCACAAATTGGGCGATGCAAAAATTTGCGGCGTGGGACAATGCACATTGGGCGTTGCCAACAAATAAAAACGTTTGGGCAAATGTTGCACGCTTAAAATTTCGCCAATGCCGCGCCCAAAAGCGTTTTGCCCAAAAACAAAAAAAGGCACATCCGCGCCCAATGTTTGCGCAATTTTCATCAAATTTTGGCGCGAAAGTTTGGTTTGCCAAAGAAAATTCAACGCCATCAAAACGCTTGCCGCATCGGATGAACCGCCGCCCAAACCCGAACCCATCGGCAGATTTTTTTCTAAAAAAATGGCACAACCGCCATCAAATCCCGTTGCGTCTTTTAAAGCGTGGGCGGCTTTCAAACACAAATTGTTTTCCTCCGAAATGCCGCTGATGGCTTGCGGAAAAACCACTTTAGAATGCTTTTCAAAACGCAAAAAATCACACCAGTTGATTAAACGAAAACACGTTTCAAGCAAATGGTAACCCTTTTGATTTTTGCCCACCACATGCAAAAACAAATTGATTTTGGCAGGCGCAGGAAAAACAAAATCCCAAGAAAATGCGTTTTTCATCAATTAAAAAAATAAAAAAAATAAAAAAATCATTTTTCCACGGTCAACGTGAAATTTTTTAAATTTTAAACAAACCGAAACGCCAAAATGGCACAAAGCGTAGGCAACAACGCCGACAAAAACAAATGCAACGGATTAACATGCGCGTTTTTGAAAAATCCTTTTAAAAGCGCCATTCCAGCGGGATTGGGCGCATTGGCAATCACCGTTAAACCGCCGCCTGTTACCGCACCTGAAACCACGGCGTATTTGAATTCGTCTGAAATGCCTTCAACAAGCGAGGCAAGATAAGTCAACGCCGCATTGTCGGTGATGGCGGTAAGCGCCGTTGCCAAATAATACAATGGCGCCGGCTCCAAACCTTTTAAAGTGGGTTGCAACCACCATTGTTGCAAACCGCCCAAAGTAACCAAACCCGCCAAGAAAAACGCTACCATAAAGGCTTCACGCGAAATCAACGCATTTTGATGCACTTTGTAAGCATGGGCAAAACCCAAAAAGAAAACAAACAAACCCAAAAAAACAACACTATGATGCGCAAAGAAGACGACTAAACTTAAAAAAACCAAATGAACAGCGCGCACCCAAATGGGCGAATATTCTGGCGCGGCATCGGGCGCGGTGGATGGAGTTTTTTCTAAAATTTCGTGGCGGAATAAAAGTGTTACAACCAAAGCGTTCACAAAAACCGCCAAGGCACTGCGCCAACCAAAATGAACCAACATATACCACGTGCTCCAATCCCATTTGTGCGCCACCATCAAAACAGGCGGCGCGGCAAAGTTGGTGAGCGTGCCGCCAATGGAAACATTCACAAACAAAACGCCCATCGTGGCATACATCAGCTTGGCAGAAAGATTGTGTTTGTAATAACGCTGGCTCAACAAAATGGCGGCAAGCGTCATTGCCGCAGGTTCGGTGATAAAAGAGCCTAATAATGGAATGAGCGACAAACTCAAAAAATAAGTTGAAAGAACGGGCGAAATAGGCAAAATTTTGCTCAAAAAACGAACAAACGCATTCACCGTTTCCAAAATCGGGCGGCTCGCGGCAATCACCATAATCACAAAAACAAATAAGGGTTCGGTGAAGTTGCGGCTTTCCAAATAAGAGATGCTCGAATCAAGCCCTGAAATGATGATGATAAAAAGCAACAACACCAACGCCCAAAAGCCAAAAACCACTTCCACTTCGGAGAGCAAATGCCAAAAACCTGCATGTTTGGGGAATGTTGTGGCCAGTTTTGCCACAAAACCAGCGGTAAAAGTATGCAAAACCGCCAAAACAAAAAGAACAACGGCGACGATTTCAATGGTGCTTGCATTTGCCATAATATGCTCCCGTTTTTTTTGGCATAGTAAAACTTTTTAAATGGATTTTGCAAAAAAATGATGGTGCGTGTTTCAATCATAATGCTGGCTTTTGCCCTTGCCGCAATGCTTTTTTTGTATGTTTTAACCGAACAAGAAAAATACTTAACACGCGCTTGGCAAATTATGGGCGCAGGTTTTGTGTTTGCTGTGTTTGTTTGGCTTTTAATTGAATTGGAAATTTTGTCTTAAAATGCTGTTCTTTTGCTTTGGATTGTTTTATGGAATTGTTCAGCGATTTTATCTCCATCATTTTGCATTTAGACCAACATTTGGGCGCTTTGGTGGATGATTATGGTTTGTGGATTTACGCCATTTTGTTTTTAATTGTTTTTTCTGAAACAGGTTTGGTGGTTTGCCCGTTTTTGCCAGGCGATTCGCTTTTGTTCGTGGCGGGCGGTTTGGCGGCAATGGGGCAAGGCGGAATGGATATCACCACGCTGATTATCGTTTTGTTTTTGGCGGCCTTACTTGGCAACACCGTGAATTATTTTGTCGGCAGACTTTTGGGACCAAAGGTTTTTTCCTTTCCCAATTCCAAATTATTCAACAAAAAAGCTTTGGAAAAAACGCATTTCTTTTATGAAAAACACGGCGGCAAAACCTTGATTATTTCGCGCTTTTTGCCGTTGTTCCGCACCTTTGCGCCTTTTGTGGCAGGCGTTGCCAAAATGAGTTTTGTGCGTTTTTGTGTTTTCAATACCACGGGCGCTTTTTTGTGGGTGATGAGCTTATGCTTGGCGGGGTTTTGGTTGTTTGATATTCCTTTTGTGAAGAAAAACCTTTCGGTTTTCATCATCGCCATTATTGTGATTTCTTTGGTGCCGATGTTGATTGCTTTTGTCAATTCCAAACGCGCCAAACGCACTTAAAAAATTAAAACAATGAAAAAAATTGTGATTTTAATTTCCGGGCGCGGCTCCAATATGCAAGCCTTATTGAAAGCAAATGTTGCCAACGCCCGAATTGTCGCGGTCATCAGCAACAAAGCCGATGCGGCTGGTTTAAAAATCGCTGAAAATTTTGGCATTGAAACAGCGGTTGTTTCCCAAAAAGATTTTAAAAACCGCAATGATTTTGATTGTGCTTTGGCGCAAAAAATTGCACATTTTTCGCCCGATTTAATTGTTTTGGCGGGTTTTATGCGCATTTTGGGCAAAGATTTTGTTGCACGTTTTCAAGGGCGCTTGATGAATATTCACCCATCGCTTTTGCCAAGTTTTACGGGCTTAAACACGCATGAGCGCGCCATTGAAGCGGGCGTGAAGATTCACGGTTGCACGGTGCATTTTGTAACACCCGAGTTGGATTGTGGCCCCATCATTATTCAAGCCGCCGTGCCGGTGTTGGATTCTGATTCGCCCGATGCGCTTGCCGCCAGAGTTTTAAAAGAAGAACACCGCATTTTGCCGCAGGCGGTCACGTGGTTTGTGGAAAATCGTTTAAAAATCAACGGGTTGCGTGTTGAAATTGCCCACAATTCCGCAGAAAAAACGCCGGGCAGCGTTTTTCCACGGTCAACTTAAAATTTTTTTTTTGAAAATTTTTTTGCGTTGACCGTGGATTTTTTACGATTGTTTTAAAATTTGTTTTAATTGTGCAAGCGGCATAGGAATTTGCAATTGATTTTGCAACAATTCCAACAAAGGATAAAGCTCCACAGCCAAGGATGGCAAATGCGGCACAACGCTTTGCGCCTTGCCCGCATTTAACAATTGCAAAGCATTCACAACGGAGAGTTTTTCCACCACGCCGCCCGTTGAAACCACTCTATCGCCGCCGGCTTGTGTGGCCAAACGCATGCGCGATGCCACCAATTCCAACAAAGCCGATGCGCTGGTGGGATTGTCTTGCTCAATGCTGCCAACGCCAATGCTGGTGGTCAGCGCAATGTTTTGCCCTCTAACACTTAAACTTGCCACATTCACGGCCTTTCTAACGCGTTCGGCAAAAGCAGAGCTGGCTTTCATCGGCGTATTAACAGAAAGAACGGCATATTGTCCGGCACCGCATTGCGTTAAAGTGTCGCCTTTGCGCATTTTTTCAGCAAGCGTACGAATAAAACGCCGACAAATCTCTTCGGCAGCCGTGTGCCCCAAGCGAGAAATCAATTCTTCATAGTTGTCAAAAGACAAAATCATCAGACTTAAATCTTCATGGTAACTATGCGCATGCGCCAAAGCTTGCCCAACCAAACTTTCCAACTGGTTTTTATACACTTGCGTAGAATCAACCGCCGGATTAGACAAAATAGGCGATGCCGCTTGATGTGATGCGCTTTGTGCCAACGCTTGTGAAGCGGCTTGCGCTTGTTGTGCGGGCATTTGCGGTGCGGCTTGTGGTGCATGGGCAGTTTGCAAAGCAGATGTTGCCATTTGCCTGGAAACATCGTTGTGAAAAACACCATCTGGCGCAGGCATCGCTTGACCCGTTTGCAACAAACGATCCACCCTTGCCAAAATTTGCGCACTGTTCAAACCTTTGGTAATGAAATCGGAAACGCCGCACTTTAATGCATTTTGGCGCTCCGATTCGGTTTCTTCGCCCGAAACCAAAATAAACGGCAATTCTTTAATGCGTTTTAATTTGGAAGCACGCATTCTTTGCACCAATTCCAAACCATTGAGTTTGGGCATTTGCAAATCCGATATCACCGCACGCACGGAATGGTCTAAAACCAATGCTTGCCAAGCGGCTTCACCATCGCATTCTTCGCGAATGTCGTAGCTTTGTTTGAGTTGCTGCGCCAAGGTGATGCGCACCACGCGGGAGTCATCCACCAGTAAAATTCGGGGTAAATCTGCCATTTTTAATTTTCCGCTATTGTAATGACCGTTCGTCCTTTGGCTTTGCCTGCCATGTATTCTTCAAAAATGGTGGGCAGTTGTTGGAAACTTGCTTTTTTCGCCATTTCTTCCAAATGCGGCGCTTGAAAATCGCTTGCCAACAATTCCCAAACTTTGTGGCGATAAGGCTCGCCCACATAACCAGAATCAATGCCCAACAAAGATACGCCGCGCAAAATAAAGGGCATCACCGTGGTATTGAATTGATGAGAAGCCGCCAAACCAATGCTGGCAATGGTGCCGCCCGGTTTCATGGAAGAGGCAATCCAACAAAGCACATCGCCGCCCAAATTATCCACAGCGCCGGCAAAGCGGGCTTTATCCAGTGGGCGAATTTTGTCCAAAGGCAAATCTTGACGGAACAAAACCTCTTTGGCGCCCAAATGTTTTAAATATTCTTCTTCGTCTTTTTTACCGGTTAAAGCCACCACGTGGTAACCGCGATTGGCCAAAATATCCACCGCCAACGAACCCACGCCGCCGGTGGCGCCATCCACAATGACTTCGCCTTTTTCTGGGGACAAACCGTTTTCTTCCATTCTTAAAATGCCAAGCGCCGCGGTAAAACCAGCGGTGCCAAGCGCCATGGAATCAAACAAAGACAAACCTTTTGGCAAAGGCACAATCCAATCGGCAGGAATGCGTGCGTATTGCGCATAACCG
>JBNMHE010000111.1:0-6061 GCA_050872585.1 Rhodocyclales bacterium
TTGCGCTTTGTTTAAATCTATTTCTTTGGATTTTTGTTCAATTAAAACTTTGGTTTCTTTTAAATAAGCATCAATAAAAGAAGTGTTTTTTAAACCGACTTTTTTTTCAAATTCAATTTCTTGCGTGGCGTTGGCAATGTTTAAAACATTTTCCAAAAAATCCAACCAAAAACGTTGGGTTTCTTGTTTTTCATCGCCGTTGTTTTCCCAACGCAAAACAAATGCTGCGGCATTTTGTTTTTGTTTTGAAAAAGAAATCATTTTTGTTGCTCCCGTTTTTTTAAATCATTTAAATCAAAAAAAGTTAAATTTTGCTTCAAAAAAGTTTATTTTAAAAAAATCCACGGTCAACCTTAAAAAAATTTAAAAATTTTTTTGAAGTTGACCGTGGATTTTTTAAATTAAAAAACCAAACGAACAAAATTAAAAAAAGTCACATCAAAAATGGCGCAAAGTTTGCGTTTTGGGCGGCATGGGCAATGGTTTGCCCGTGCGTTTGGAAGAATCCAAGGGCAATGCTTTGGGCGGTTTTTCAAGCGGCAAGGTTTTGAATTGCATAGTTTGTTTTTCCGGCGCATTTTTGTGTGCGCTGATTTCCAAGGTTTGCACGCGTTGTGGTTTTGGCGGTTTGCCGGCGTCAAAATCGCGTTCAATAATGGCTTTGCGCTCGCCCGCAATGCGCCGTTCAATGCTGGCAACATCTTGCCCGCGCGCTTTCAAAACTTCGCGCATTTTCAACAGTTTTTCCAACGTGGCGCTGGAAGCCATTGATTTTTGAATGGGTTGCCAAGCCGTTTTGGGTTTGGAAAGCGCGGCTTTTAATTCTTCTGGGCTGGCAATTTTGCGCGCCAAATCAATGCGGTCTTTGCGCATTGCCCATTCCAAAGCGCCTTCGCCGCGGTCATTTTGAATGCGGGCATCGGCACCGGCTTTTAAAAGCGTTTCTATTAAATCGGCTCTGCCTTCGTAAATGGCCATCATCAATGCCGTAGAACCATTGCTGGATTGCGCATTCACATCGGCACCTTGTTGAATTAAATCTTGCACCATTTTTTTGTGCCCGCTGAAAACCGCATAATGCAATGGCGACCACGTTAAATTGGGCGTGTTAATTTGCGCCCCATTTTGAATTAAAAAATTGACCGCTTTTTGTTGTCCGCGCCATGCCGCCAATGTTAAAGGCGTTTCATTGTGTTGGTTGAGCAAATCCACCGGTGCGCCGTAAGCCAAATAAAGTTGAATCAATTCCAAATTGCCTTCCCACGCGGCAATGTGTAAGCCGGTGCCAATGCGCGAACCTTCAAAAAAAATCGGCAAACCTTCATCCAACCATTTTTTTGCTTGTTTGGTATCGCCCAATTCCAACGTGTTGGCAAACAAAGTGGGCGAGGGTGGAAAATTTTCTTGTGCAAAAACGCACGGCACACAGATTGCCATAATCAGCGTAAACTTAACGATTTTTTTCATTGTTTGAATGTGAATGCCCACCATTTGTTGCCTCTTTTTGTGTTGCTTTCTGCCATCATTCACGGCGTGATGATTGGAATGCCTTATTTTAAAACGCATTTTAAACCCAAAAAAATGCCTTTAAAGGCGCAAATCAAAATTTTGCCCACACCCACAAAACAAAAAGAATTGCCGCTTATTTTGCCCAAAGAAGCCCAAGCAGCATCACCTCAACCCAAACCACAAAACAATGAACCTGAAAGCAAAATAAGCAAAACAACTCAGCCCGCCTTACAAAAAAAATCTCCCCAAAAACAAGCCACGTGGCAAGAAAGTGTGCGCCAACAAATTGCGCAAAAAACACAATTGTTTTATCCCAAAGAAGCCATTGTGAACAATTGGCAAGGTGTTGCCGAAGTGTTGATTTTTTTGGATGAAAAGGGCAATGTTTTAACCGCCCGATTAGAAGAATCTTCTGGTTTTGCGCTTTTGGATGAAGCCGCTTTGAAAGCGGCAAAAGCATTAAAATCCTTGCCAAATGGCGCGCCCGAAGAAATTTTGTTGCCGATTGTTTTTCGTTTGGAATAAAAAAATGAATCCCAAAACGCGCGGATTTAGCTTAATAGAATTGAGCATTGCTTTGTTGATTATCACGCTGTTATTGGGTTCGGGCACAATGGCGTTAAGCGGGCAAATGTCTGTGCGTCAACATCGGCAAATGCAAAAAGATTTTGAAAATATCAAAGAAGCGCTTTACGGTTATGCCTTGGTCAATGGCAAACTGCCTTGTGTGTTGGATTCCAACGGCCATGAAAATTGCGCCGTGCAATATGGTTATTTGCCTTTTGCCACTTTGGGCGTGGCGCAAAAAGATGTTTATGGCAATGCCATTCGCTATTTTGTGCATTCCGCCTTTTCAAAGGAATTTACGTTGACAACCGGCAGCAAAAATGACGATGCCGTTCGCAAAACCTTGCCCGATATTTGGGATTCTGCCAACGGCAACAAAATTGCGGTGGGTGTTGTGGCGGTTTTTTGGACGGAAGGCCAAAGCGGCAAAGTTTACCGAAGCACTGATGAACAAACCAACAACGAAAACAACTTAAAATTTATCTATCGCGCCCCAAGCAATGATTTTGACGATGAAATACAATGGCTTTCCCCCTTTGTTTTGAAAGCCAAAATGCTGGCGGCGCAAAAATTGCCTTAAAAAAACAAAGTGTTTTTGTGTTTGAACACGTTTTATGTGAAAAAGAATTTTTTAAAATAAAAAATAAAAAAAACCACGGTCAACGTTTTGTTTTTTTGAAAAATTATTTTTTTTAAATTTAAAAAATTTTCAAAATTTTTTAACGTTGACCGTGGATTTTTTAATTTTAAAAAATCAAATGTCAAAACCGATGGATTGCAAACGTTTGAGAATTTCAACCACGATGGAGGATTGATTCATCGTGTAAAAATGCAAACCCGGCGCGCCGTTTTCCAACAAACGCCGACACAAAAGGCTGACCACATCCAAACCAAAAGCGCGGATGGAATCAAAATCGTTGTGGTAGTGTTCCAATTTCAAACGAATCCAGCGCGGAATTTCCGCCCCGCAAGAATCAGAAAAACGGGCAAGTTTTTCAAAACTGACAATGGGCATAATGCCGGGAATAATTGGCGCGTGAATGCCTTTTTTTTGTGCGTTTTCCACAAAATGAAAATAAGAATCCGCATTAAAAAAATATTGCGTTATGGCATTGTGCGCGCCCGCTTGGATTTTTTTTGCAAAATGATTCAGATCTTCATCGGGCGATGAAGCTTGCGGATGGTATTCCGGATAAGCCGCCACGCTGATGGCAAAATGTTCGCCAAAATGTTCTCGGATAAAATGCACCAAATCCACAGCATGGCGAAAATGGCCGTTTTCGCTTGACATTGTGCTGGGCAAATCGCCACGCAAAGCCATAATGCGCGTGATGTTCAAATCTTTGTAAGCATTCAACAGCGAGAGCAAACTTTCTTTTTGTGCGCCAATGCAAGACAAATGCGGCATAACCGGCGTTTTTTCATGCACAATTTCTTTGACCACCGAAAACGTGCGCCCGCGCGTTGAGCCGCCCGCACCATAAGTAACCGAAAAAAAATCCGGTGAAAAAGCGCGCAAAACTTCGCGTTCTGTTTTTAAGCGCACATCGCCATTTTCCGTTTGCGGCGGAAAAAATTCCGCCGAAAAATGCAGTTTCATAAGCGTTTAAAAAAAAGTTTAATAACGGTAATGTTCCGATTTGTAAGGACCTTCCACTGGCACGTTGATATAAGCGGCTTGTTCGGGCGTTAAAGTTGTTAACTTGGCATTCAACCGCGTTAATTGCAAACGCGCCACTTTTTCATCCAAATGTTTGGGCAAGGTATAAACGCCCAAAGGATAATCGGCTGTTTTTTGGAACAATTCAATTTGCGCCAACACTTGATTGGCAAAACTTGAACTCATCACATAAGAAGGATGACCAGTGGCGCAACCCAAATTCACCAAACGTCCTTTTGCCAACAAAATCAAACGTTTACCATCGGGGAAAATCACATGGTCGACTTGCGGTTTGATTTCTTCCCATTGGTATTGTTCCAAAGAAGCAATGTCAATTTCGCTATCAAAATGCCCAATGTTGCACACAATGGCTTCATTTTTCATCGCCGCCATATGTGCGTGCGTAATCACGTGAAAATTGCCGGTGCAGGTTACAAAAATATCCGCATAAGGCGCGGCTTCTTCCATGGTGGTCACGCGGTAACCTTCCATTGCGGCTTGGAGCGCGCAAATGGGGTCAACCTCGGTTACCCAAACTTGCGCAGCCAACGCACGCAAGGCTTGGGCGGAACCTTTGCCCACATCGCCATAACCACAAACCACGGCAATTTTGCCCGCCATCATCACATCGGTTGCGCGTTTGATGCCATCGACCAACGATTCACGGCAGCCGTATAAATTATCAAACTTGGATTTGGTTACCGAATCATTCACATTGATTGCCGGGAATTTTAATTCCCCTTTTTCAAACATTTGATACAAACGATGCACGCCGGTGGTGGTTTCTTCGGTTACGCCTTTAATTGCTTGAATGCGTTTGGAATACCAATTTTTGTCTTTTGCCAAATGCGTTTTAATGGCTTCAAAAAGGGCAATTTCTTCTTCATTTTGCGGATTTTCCAACACTTGTGGGTTGCTCTCAGCCTTTTCGCCCAAATGCAACAAAAGCGTGGCGTCGCCCCCATCGTCCAAAATCATATTGGCAAAAGTATCATTCCATTCAAAAATTTGGTGCGTGTATTCCCAATATTCTTTCAAACTCTCGCCTTTAACGGCAAAAACGGGAATATTTTGCGTAGCAATGGCGGCAGCGGCGTGGTCTTGCGTGGAAAAGATATTGCAAGATGCCCAGCGCACCTCGGCACCCAAAGCTTTTAAGGTTTCAATTAAAACCGCAGTTTGGATGGTCATATGTAAGGAACCCGCAATGCGTGCGCCTTTTAAAGGTTGGGCGCTGGCAAATTCTTGGCGAATGGCCATCAAACCCGGCATTTCGGTTTCGGCGATTTTGATTTCTTTTTTGCCCCAATCGGCAAGGGACAAGTCGGCAACAACAAAGTCTTGCATGATGATTTCTCCAAATAAAAAACGAGCACCGTTGCCTCGGTTAGCCCGTAGGTTAAACAGTGAGCGTCGTTTAGCGAGCCTGAGAAAAAATCCTGCAACGCCCCTCGCAAAGCGCAAAATTATAACGAAAAATCCACGGTGAACCTTGAATTTTTTTGAAAAAAAGAATCGGTTGACCGTGGATTTTTTTTAAGTTTTTTGCGTTGCCAAAAATTTAAAAAACAAACGCAAATAACGAAAATCGTTTTGTGAAAATTGGGTGCGGTAAAGGCACAATGTGCGTTTTTTGCCGTTTTGAATGCACAGACAAATCAAAAAAGGATGCCAAAAATAAAGCGCATTCAATTGAGCAAGTTGCCATTCTGGTGTGTTTTGGGCGTTGATTGTATCGGCATAAAAAAATCGCCCGTCTTTTAAAAAACGAAAAGCAATGGGCGATTTTTGGCGGCATTCCCACCATAAAAAACACCAAAGAATGGGCAGCGCCCAAAAAAGTGCTTGCCACACCAACAAGCAATGTGCGCCAAAAGCAATGCAAAACAAAATAAAATGCGGCAAAACGCTTTTTTGCCGCACAATTTCTTTGGGAAAAATCACAAAAAGAATTGGTTTTTTTAAATTTTTTTGAATGCCAAACTGGCATTGGTGCCGCCAAAACCAAAAGAATTGGAAAGCGCCGCTTCAATTTTGATTGGACGCGCTTGGTTGGCGCAATAATCCAAATCACATTGTGGGTCAAGGTTGAAAATGTTAATCGTTGGCGGTGAGATTTGGTTTTTAATCGCCAAAACAGTGAAAACCGCCTCCGCGCCACCTGCGGCACCTAGCAGATGCCCCGTCATAGATTTGGTGGAATTGACCACCAAATTTTGCGCATGCGCGCCAAAAGCGCGGTGAATAGCTTTGGTTTCGGCAATATCGCCCAATGGCGTTGATGTGCCGTGCGCATTGATGTATTGCACTGAATCTGGCGTTAAA
>JBNMHE010000112.1:0-6016 GCA_050872585.1 Rhodocyclales bacterium
AAACAATGGTAATGCCTTGGTCGTTTAATTCTTGGAAAAGTTGCATAATTTCAATGCTGGTGTGGCTATCCAAATTGCCCGTGGGTTCATCCGCCAAAATGAGTTGCGGTTTTACCGCCAACGCGCGCGCGATTGCCACGCGTTGTTGCTGACCGCCAGAGATTTGATTCGGCAAATGCGGCGCGTGTTTTTTTAAGCCCACTTTTTCCAAAAGATTTAAAGCGCGCGCGCGGCGTGTGGGTTTATCAATGCCGGCGTAAATCAAAGGTAGCGCCACATTGTCAATTAGGCTCATACGCGAGAGCAAATTAAACCCTTGAAACACAAAGCCCAGCGTGCGATTTCTAAAACTTGCCAAATCGTCTTTGGGCATGGTTGCCACATTTTCGCCTGCCAACCAATAATGGCCAGAAGTGGGCGTATCCAAGCAACCCAGCAGATTCATAAAAGTGGATTTGCCTGAACCCGATGGTCCCATAATGGCGATAAATTCGCCTTTTTCCACTTTTAAACTTGCACCTTTTAAAGCTTGAAAAGTGCCCGCGGCGGTTTGGTAACTGCGCGTTAAGTTTTCTGTGCGCAAAACTTCTTGGCTCATTTTAAAAAACGCTCACCGTTAAACCGGATTTTTTGCCCGTGTTGTTTAAATTTTCGCCCACCACGACCAAATCGCCTTCTTTAAGATTGTCGCTTTTAATCTGCGTCATTTTGTTGTCGGTAATGCCCAAAATCACTTTGACTGCGAGCATTTCATTCTCGCGAATCACATAAACCGTGCCGTGTTGCTCGCCATCGTTATTTTCCACGGTCGACTCATTATTTTTTTTATTTTTATTGCGATCGGGCGGCGGTGGCGGGTGCCCCATTCCACCAATGATAAAGCCACCATTGGATGCGCTTTTTGCCATTGTTGGCGGTTTGAAACGCAAGGCGCTGTTGGGGGCTAACAAAACATTTTCATGGGTGATAACGGGAATATTCACATACGCCGTCATTCCGGGCAACAAGATTTCATCCGGATTATCAACTGATACGCGAACGTTATACGTCACAACATTTGATTCGGTAGTGGGGTTCAAGCGCACTTCTTCCACAACGGCTTGGAATTTTTTATTAGGAAAAGCATCCACAGTGAAATGAACCGGCATTCCTTTTTTAATATCGCCAATGTCTGCTTCGGCAAAGCTGGTATCAATTGCCATTTTTTTCAAATCTTCGGCAATTTTAATGAGCGTTGGCGTTTGAAAACTGGCTGCCACCGTTTGGCCTTCATCCACATCGCGGTCAATCACCACGCCATCAACCGGGGACAAAATTTTGGTAAAACCCACATTGGTGCGGTCTCTTAAATTTTGCGCTTCGGCTTGTTGCAAACTAGCTTGGGCGGATTTTAAACTTTGGCGCGCTTGGTCTAATTCTTGGCGCGAAACATATTCTTTTTTAAACAATTCTTGCATTCTTTTGAAATTGGCTTGTGCCAATTCCAGCGATGCTTGGGCGCTCAAAACATTGGCGGCACTTTGGCGCTCGGTGGCTTGCAACAATTCGCCATCCAATTCCATTAAAACTTGCCCTTTTTTAACGCGGTCATTGAAATCCACATACAACTTTTGAACCGTGCCAGAGACTTGCGTGCCAACGCTAATTAAGGTTACCGGATTAAGCGTGCCATTGGCGGATACGGTTTTGACCACTTTGCCAATGGTTAAAGGTTCTTGGCGGTATTTTTGGGTTAAATCCACGTTTTCGCCGCGCCCAAAAAGCACGAACAAAACGATAAGAAGCAAAACAATACCGATGAGTGTTTTTTTGTTTTTCATAATATTTTCCTATTTTTTTAAGGAAGCAAAAGACTTTGGTAATTCAAATTGCCAGCGGCTTTGGCAAAATCAATGCGGTAAGCGTGCCAATTCAGTTGCGCTTGAATTTTTTGCAGTTTGGCATCCGCCAAAGAAGATTGCGCCGAGAGCAAATCCAAAATATTGCCCACGCCTGCTTTGTAGCGCCCCATTGCCACATCAAAAGATTGCTGGGCGCTTTGGATTAAATCCTGCGTGGTTTTTAAGGTTTGCAATGCGGTTAAAAGATTTTGGTGCGCTTGCCAAACATCCAAAGCCACTTGATTTTTCAACACTTCTTCTTGTGCGGCAGTGCTTTCATAACGTGCTTGGGCACTTTTAATTAAATAATGCCGTTCAAAACCCGTAAAAAGCGGAATGTTCAGGGTTAAACCCAAGGTGCCAGAGCGGTTAAAAATATGCGGTTGCGGTGATAAACGTTCATTCAAACTTTGGCTGGCTGAAAAACTTAATGTTGGCAAACCCGCGCTTTTTGCCGCTTGGATATTGTATTTTGCCGCTTGTGTTTTTAAATTTTGGGCTTTTAAATCTGGGCGAATTTTCAGCGCTTGGGCAATGATTTTTTGAATATCTTTTTCCAACACCAAATTGTTGGGCAAGTTTTGCACGGTTGCCAAAACAATTTTTGTTGTGGGTTGAAAACCCATGGAATCCAACAAATTGGCGCGGGCAATTTGTGAACTGCCTTGGGCGCTGATGCGTTTTAAAGTGGCTTGCGAATAAGCCGTTTGTGCTTGCAGTTGGTCGGCTGGCGTGCCCACGCCAACTTCATAACGATTTTTTGCCGCTTCAAAACTTTCTTGGGCGTATTTTTCTGCTTCCAATGTAGAAAGAACGGCGGCTTCTTGCGCTTGTGCGGTGTAAAAATTTTTGAGTGCCGTTTGAATTAAACTTTGCACCGAATCATTTTCGGTATTCAATGCCGCTTCCAACAACAAAGTGTCGCGTTTGATTTGCGCTTTTCTTGTTCCAAAATCCAACAACAACCACGACAAATTAAGATTGGCAGAATCACTTTTGGTGTTTTTTTCCCCGCGCGTGTGGTTTTGATTCGCATTCAAATTGGCGTTGATGCTGGGCAACAACTGGCTTTTGCTTTGCCCCAACTGCGCGGCTTCCAATTGTGCCGCCGCCCAAATGGCGCGCGTTTGCGGATTGTTGCACAAGGTTAAATCCACCACATCCAAGGCAGAAAGCGGATAATCGGGCAGATTTTGCGCACAAATAAACGTGCCTTCACGCAACAATTCGGGATTGTTTGGGGAAATTTTGGGCGGTAAGTTTGGTTCCACATTCAACGGGTCAAAAGCCCATGCCGAATGGCTTAAAAAAACGAGACAAGTGAAAGACAAAATTTTAAGCATTGTTCATTTTTCTAAAAAAAATTTGTTTTAATTTTAAAAACAAAGCATTTTAAAATTGTTCTTTTGTTTGCGTGATTATTTTTAAAAATAGTTACAAATTATTTTTTTGAAAAAAATTTTGAGTAGACCGTGGAAAAAAACAATTTTGCGCGCCGATTTTCCAATTTTGAACGTTTAAGCGGAAAAAATTACCAACACACGCACATTGTGGTGGCAGGTTTGGGCGGCGTAGGCTCTTGGGCGGCCGAGGCTTTGATTCGTTGTGGCATTGGTTTTTTAACTTTAATTGATTTGGACAATGTTTCAGAATCCAACACCAATCGGCAATTGCACGCGTTGGAGCCGTTTTATGGCTTGCCTAAAATTCAAGTGTTAAAAGAGCGTTTTTTGGCAATTTCGCCTGATTCACAAATTTTTACCGTGGAAGATTTTGTTACATTTGAAAATTGCGAACAATTGTTTGGGCAGATTCCGCATAAAATCAACGGCATTTTGGATTGCACCGATGATATCAAAGCCAAAATAGCGCTGATTTTGTTTGCTAAAAAAAACAACATTCCTTTCATTGTTTCAGGCGGGGCTGGCGGAAAATTAAATCCGGCAGAGCTTGTTTTATCTGATTTATCCAAAGCTTTTAATGACCCGCTTTTGGCAAATTTGCGCAACACATTGCGCCGCCATTACGGTTTTGCCAAAGCGGGCAAAAAAATGAAAGTGCCGGTTGTGTTTTCTAAAGAAGTGTTAAAGCGTCCTTTGATGTGCCAAAACGGTCATTTAAATTGTGCTGGCTTGGGCTCTTCGGTGATGGTGACGGCATCTTTTGGTTTTGCCGCTGCCGCTTATTTGTTGCAAATGATGCAATCTTTTTCAATAAGGAGTTGAGGTTCAATGCGCGCTTTATCTGTGCAATGGATTGCCATTTTATTGGTTTTGTGCGTGGCTTATCCTTATTTTGTTTTTGAAAAAATTTCCGGTTTACCGTGGAATTTTTTGGTTTGGGTGATTGGTTTGTTGGCGTGTTGTTTGTCGGTTTTGGTCAAACAAGCATTTTGGTGGTGGTTCATTCATTTTTTCTTTGCTCCTTTGTTCTATTTTTTCTTTCAACTTCATTTGCCGCCCATTTATTTTTTATTGGCTTTTTTGTTTTTATTTTTAATTTTTAAAGGTTGCATCACGCATCAAGTTCCATTGTTTTTAAGCAATTTAACAACCTTAAAAAATTTAGAAGATTTCATTCAAAAAGAATATCCCCAGCAAAATGCGCAAAAAATTCACTTGGCGGATTTGGGCGCTGGCATTGGTTCGGTGGTGTTGTATTTGGCAAAACGTTTTCCCAATATAGAATTTTATGCCATTGAAAATGCGCCTTTGTCTTTTTGGATTGGCAAAATGCGTTGCCGAAAATTCAACAATATCCATTGGCAAATGCACAATTTTGCGCACCAAAATTTAAATCATTTTGATTTGGTTTATGTTTTTTTATCGCCTAATCCAATGCCATCTTTGTGGATTAAAGCCAAAAAAGAAATGAAAAAAAATGCGCTTTTGGTCAGTTGCACATTTGCTATTCCCAATGCAAATGCTTTTCAAATTGTGGATGAAGAAAGCCCGCGTCCGCTTTTTTGTTACCGCCTTTAAAAAACACAACAAAACATTGAAAAGCATTAAAATGATTGTAATTTTTTGTAACAAAGGAGAGCAAAATGGCAACGGAAACACCAAAAGACCCTTTGACTTTTGTGCGCAATATGTGGAATTCTATGGGCTTTTCTTTGCCCGGAATGGTTTCTCCCACTTTAAATACCGATGATTTAACCAAACAAATCAACGATATGCGTGCGGTGGAAGGCTGGCTGCAAATGAATTTATCCATGTTGCAAATGACCATTCAAAATATGGAAATGCAGCGCACCACGGTTTCTGCCGTAAAAACGATGAGTCAATTTACCGCGCAAGCCATTAAAACGTCTGACGACGAACACGCCGCCGCCGCACAAGCTGGTGCGCCTTTGCCGCCAATGTTGTTTCCGTGGCAGTTGATGCACCAAGTCACCGAACACATGCAACAAAACGCCGTGGCCGTGGCTGATGCCGCCAAAAAAAGCGCCAAACGTGCGGTTGAAGCCGCCAGCGCCGCCGACAATTTGGTAAAAGAGAAAAAACGCAGCCATTCTGCCAAAACAGAAAAATAATAAAATATTGTTTTTTCAAAAATCCACGGTCAACTGAAAATTTTTTTTGTAAATTAAAATAAAAAAATAATAGGTTGACCGTGGATTTTTTTATTCTAAAATTTTCAAACGCATAGGCGGAATAATATCATTGCTTTGATTTTCAAAAATAACAAAATGTTCATTTTGAAAAAGAATAGGCGTTTGGTATATTTCAGCGGAATAATGAAAACCTTCGCCCGTTTCTATGTCTTTGGCATTTAATTTTTGGGGAATAATAAAATAATCAATTTCTTTTAAATTGTAATTGATTTTATTTAAATGCGAATAGTTGATTCTTGGAATGGCATAATTGTGAACATAGTTTCCAGAATTTTGAATTAAATCTTGTAAAGAAGTAATAAAAACATTGGGATAATTCAAATAAGTGCTGATTAAAGAATGCGGTTTTTCAATTAATAAATCACATGCAAAAAGAAAGTTTTTGTTTGGGTTTTGTTTGACTAAATTTTCCAATTGTGTGATGTTTTCTTTTTCAATGTGATTCATTGCATAAAGTTCTTTTTGTGCTTTGTAAACTTGAATGTTGTTTAAAATATAAGAAAAAAAAACAAAAAACAAA
>JBNMHE010000113.1:0-5968 GCA_050872585.1 Rhodocyclales bacterium
CTTCCATATTGTGAAACACACGAATACCGCCCATTTCTTCCAAACAAGGCGGCAACAATGTGGCAGGACCAATGGCGTGAATTTCCGGCACGCCTAATATTTTTAAAGCGTGAATATCAGAACGTGCCACGCGCGAGTGCAAAATATCGCCCACAACTGCCACACGCAAATGTTCAAAATTTTTTTTGTAATGGCGAATGGTATACATATCCAACAACCCTTGCGTGGGGTGCGCGTGCCTGCCATCGCCTGCATTGACCACGTGAATATCGTTTAGCCCGCGCGCTTTCAAATGCCGCGCGATTAAAAAAGGTGCGCCGCTTGATGCGTGCCGCACAACGAATAAATTGGCGTGCATCGCGCATAAATTGTCAATGGTATCCAACAACGTTTCGCCTTTGGATGTTGATGAGCGGTTGATATCCAAGTTCAAAACATCAGCAGACAAACGTTTGCCAGCAATTTCAAAGGTTGTGCGCGTGCGCGTGGAATTTTCAAAAAACAAATTGAAAATGCTTTTGCCGCGCAAAAGTGGCACTTTTTTAATTTCTCGGTTGTTCAATGCCAAAAAAGATTCTGCGGTATCCAAAATTTTGAGCAAAATGCTGCGCGGCAAGGTTTCTAAGGTTAATAAATGTGTTAATTCGCCATTGTCATTGAGTTGTGTATTAGGCATTTTTTTGCAAACTCCAACATAATTTTTGGTTTTCCAAAGACAAATGCAATTTTTCATCAAAGGGCAAATGCACATTCCAAACGCAATAAGTGGGCGCAATGGGCAATTCTTTGCCTTGTCGGTCTGCCAAAACGGCCAATTCTACTTTTTTTGGTCTGCCGTAATCAAAAATTTCGCTCAATGCCGCTCGAGTGGTTCTGCCGGTATAAAGCACATCATCCAATAAAATGACGTTCCGATTTTCAACCGAAAAAGGAATTTGCGAAGGTTGGATATTTTTGTGTAAACCTTTTTCGTTGTAGTCATCGCGGTAAAAGGAAATATCTAAAAATCCCAAACGCGATTCTTCTAAATTCAAATGTTCCAAAACACGTTTGGCAACCAAAGCGCCACCGCGATAAAGTCCAACAAAAAGCGGATTTTCCGATAATGTTGGGCGAATCATTTCCGATAAGGCCACGCATTGATTTTCAGGATTAGGCAGATTCATCATGGTCAAACCAAGTTTGTAAAATAATTTGTGCCGAAAGCGCATCCACTTTGCTTTTGTGGCGAGCAAAATGCGCGCCCATTTCTTTTAAAAGCGATTCCGCCATAACAGAAGTGTAACGTTCATCAATAAAATCCACAGGAATTTTAAAAGTATCGTGCAAATGTTGTGCAAAAGCATGCACATTTTTGGTCATTGCGGTGGTTTCGCCTTGCGTGTTTTTGGGTTCGCCCAAAACAAAGCGAATGGGCTGCCATTCCACGGTCAACGCCAAAATTTTTTCAAAAAGCAAGGGTGTATTGTGCAAAGTGGTTAAAGGATGCGCACTTTTCAAAGCAATTTCACCCGTTGCCACGCCCACGCGTTTTAAGCCGTAATCAAATGCCAAAATGGTGCCGTGTTTCATCACGCGTGCCCTGCGCCATTGCCAAATTGTGAAAAATCAACCCCCATTTTGGAGAGCGCTTTTTGGCGTTTTTGCATCGCCGGCACATTGAAAATAATGTTTTCATCAGCAGGCAAAGGCAACCATGCATTTTGCATCAATTCCAATTCTAGTTGTCCTTGTGTCCAACCGGTATAACCCAAAGCAACAAATAAATTTTGCGCTTGCATTTTGCTGCCAATGGCATTGAGAATATCACGCGAACTGGTTAATCCAATGTTGTCGGTGATTTTTAACGTGTTTTGCCAGTTGCCCAAAGGACGATGCAATACAAATCCACGTTCAATTTGTATGGGGCCGCCAAAATAAACCGGCACATTTTTTAAAGGACTATCCGAATGATCTATTTCAATTTTTTCAAATAAATTAAAAAGCGTCATTTCCAAAGGTCGCGTGATAATAATGCCCAAAGCGCCGTTTTTGCTGTGTTCGCAAAGATAAATTAAAGTGTTGGCAAAGTTAGGATCATGCATGCCCGGCATGGCAAGCAAAAAATTATTGGCTAAATTTGAAATATCCATTCTTTAAACATTAAAAAAGAAAAGGCAAAGGCGAAAATGCCTTTGCCTTTTTGTTTAAGATTGTTGCGCTTGCGAAGTATAAGTTTTGAGCAAGTCTAACAATTGCTCTTCGTTATAAGGTTTGCCCAGATATTCATTGGCTCCGCTTTGAAGTGCAATGTTGCGGTGTTTGTCTGCCGTGCGCGAGGTAATCATAATAACCGGCAAGGCTTTCAAACGCTCGGTATCGCGGATGTTTTTGAGCAAATCAAAGCCATCCATATGCGGCATTTCAATATCAGACAACACCACATCGGGCAGTTTTTCTTCACTATTGAGTTTTTCCAATGCTTCTTTACCATCTTTGGCAAGCATAACTTGGTAGCCATTGCGCTCCAACATACGTGAAGTAATTTTGCGTACTGTTAAAGAATCATCGACCACCATAATCAGTTTGGGCGAATCATCATGCGCTTCTTCGGCACCAACACCCGCCAATTCCGGTATGACATCTTCTAGTTTAATCACCGGTGCCATTGGGCGATTGGCCAAAGCCACAGGATTTAAAATTAATACAATTGCGCCATCACCCAACACCGTTGCCCCAGCAATACCGACCACACGTGCAACTTGCGTGCCGATATTTTTAACCACAACCTCTTGCGTGCCTTGTAAATCATCCACTTGCACCGCCACGCGACTTTGGCCTGAGCGCAATAACAACACCCAATGCAAGCGGCGTTCTTCCGGTTGAATTTCAGAATCACCCAACAAACGCGGCAAGAAGTGGTATTCGTAGACATTGCTTTTCCAAGCCAATGATTTTCGTTCAACCGCTTGGGCAATTTGTTCGTTTTTCAATTCCAAAACTTGTTCAATCATAGAAGACGGAATGGCATATTTCACGCCCGCCGCATGAACAAGCAAGGTTTGCGTAACCGCTAAGGTTAAAGGCAGATAAAGACGGAAAGTAGAACCTTCATTGAGAACAGATTGTGTTTCAACGCGTCCGCCTAATGAACCAATTTCGGTTTTAACCACATCCATTCCCACGCCACGTCCGCTGGTTTGGGTAACTTCTTGAGCCGTGGAAAAGCCAGGTTGGAAAATAAAATCAAAAATACGGCGTTCATCTACTTCGGCATTGGGATCCAAAAAGCCTTTTTCAATGGCTTTGGTGCGAATTTTATTGGCATCCATGCCTTTGCCATCATCCGATAAAGACAAAATAATTTCATTGCCTTCTTGCATCAAATGAATGCCAATTTCGCCAATTTCGGGTTTGCCAATTTGGCGGCGCTCTTTGGGCGATTCAATGCCGTGAGACAAGGCATTTCTAATCATATGCTCTAAGGGCGCCATCATTTTGTCTAAAACGGAACGATCAAGTTCAATTTCACCGCCAACAATATCCAAAGAGGCTTGCTTGTTCAAGGCTTTGCAAGTTTGGCGCACCAAACGATGCAAACGTTCCGCTTGGCTTGAAAAAGGCAACATGCGCACGTTCATCAAGTCTTGTTGCAAACCGCGATTCATACGCGATTGTTCCACCAAAGCCGCGCTGGCATCATCAATACTCTTTAACAAGTTTTGGTGAATGGTAGCAACGTCACTTACCGACTCTTCTAAGAATTTGGTTAATTCTTGGAAATGCGTGTAACGGTCTAATTCCAAGGGGTCAAATTCTTTTTTGCTTTCATTTTGTTGCGAGACATGCACCGCCTGAATTTGGCGTTCGGCTTCAATGGTGATTTCACGCGCTTGACGACGCAAACGTGCCAAACTTTCTGTTAAGTCTGTAATAGAAGAACGAATGGCGCGAATTTCCCCTTCCACGCGTGTGCGTGTAATGGCAATTTCACCCGCTTCATTGACCAATCTATCCACTGTGTCTGAACGCACGCGCAAAGTAGGTTGCACAATTTCGGTGGATTCGGCTGTTTGCAATTTTTCCACGGTCAACGCATTATTTTTTTCAAAATTTTCTGCGTTTTCATTCACAACCGCTTCTTGCACTGCCAATGTGTCTAATGATTTGCCTTGTTCCAAGCATTCTACCGCGCTGTGCAAAATATCAACGCTGTCAGCCAATTCCGCTAAGAAAGCAGGTTCTGCTGTGCCAGCCTTGCGGTTTTCTTCTACACGCGATTCAAGCAAGTGTGTAAATTCGCCCAAACGCATCACACCAACCATACGCGCATTGCCTTTGAAGGTGTGTAAATGCCGCGCCAATGTTGCAGGATGTGCGTCATTATTGGGATTGGTTTGCCATTGCCGTACTTCTTCGTCAATTTTGCCTAGTAAGTCATTGGCATCTTCTAAAAAGATGGGCAACAATTCTTCGTCAATTTCATCTTGAATATCTGGCAACACGGAAGATTTAGGCGCATTTTGTGCCGATTTTAAATCAGCCACCAGTTTTTCTGGCGAATCGCCCACAATTTCAGGTGTTTTGCCAACAACATTGGGCGCATTGTCAGCTTGCGCCTGCAAAGATGGAACATTTTGAGCAGATACATCGGCAACGTGCGGTGTTGGAGCGGTTTCTTCATGTAAAGCATGGTCTGCGTTTTCCACAATTTGTGGCGCACCACCAACATTTGTTTGCGAAACGGCTGCTTCTGGCACACATTCCAAACCGATTTCTGGAGACAATTCATCAGCCGGGAAAGTGGCTTCAACTTTGACCAACAAATCGGCTGCATCATCGGGCATGGTGCGTGTTTGAATCAAATGTTCAAACATGGATTCCAAGGCTGTAAAACCTTCACGCAAAGTTGCAATATCTTCACTATTGGCAGGGTCTGCCGTGGCATTGCGGCGTAAAAGTGCATGCTCTAAAGCCAAACCCATATAACGAATCGGCAATACGCCAACAGAACCTGCCGCACCTGCCAATGTGTGTGCTGCTCGGGTGACTTCAAAACTAGAAGGCAAAGAGTGATTGTTTTCAATTTCTTTTAAATGTGCATTTAATGTTGTCAAATGCCCACCAATTTCGTCTTTGAAGATATTCAAAAGAGATTCTGGCAACAATTCATTTTCATCTGTTGCAAAACTTTCAATGTCATCAAAAACACCTTCAAAGCTGATTTCATCAGAATGAGAATGCGTTTGCGTTTCTATCGCTTCGCCAGATAAGGCTTGTGCATTTGCATCTTGTGAAATATCAGCCATGCTTTTTGCTTGTTTTTTGGCTTTTGATTTTTTGCCTTTCTTGCCTTTTTTCGCTTTTTTGGTTGTTTTTTCTTCTTCTTTTTCTTCATCGGCTGCTTTCTTTTCAACAGAAGAAGAAACAGAAGATGCGCCAGCACCAGATGAATCTACAAGATTGGGGGTTAAAACAGAAGAATCGCTATTCTCGCTTTCAAAAGAATGCGTTGAAGTTGCTCCTGGGATAGCTGAATGGTCTTGTGAGGAAGTCTCAGCAAAAGGAGCATGGGTTGGAGTTTCAGTTGGAGTTGTTGGAGTTTCAAGTGCGCCGCCAACAGATGAATCCCAAGAAGGCGAAGATGCATTTGAAGCGGATTCTATTGATGGTTTGCGATTGTCTTCTTGTGAGAATGAATCGCCTGCAAATTGTGTCAAGGCAGAAGAATCTGCAAGTTTGGAATCGGCACTTAAATTGTTTGAAGAATGATTTCCAAAATCAAAAGAATGCGTTGAAGTTGCTCCTGGGATAGCTGAATGGTCTTGTGAGGAAGTCTCAGCAAAAGGAGCATGGGTTGCAGTTGAAGTTGAAGTTGAAGTTTCAAGTGCGCCGCCAACAGATGAATCCCAAGAAGGCGAAGATGCATTTGAAGCGGATTCTATTGATGGTTTGCGATTGTCTTCTTGTGAGAATGAATCGTCTGCAA
>JBNMHE010000114.1:0-5946 GCA_050872585.1 Rhodocyclales bacterium
GAGCGAACAAGATGTTGAACATTACGAGCGCTCGGCTTGCCCTACGTGTGGTTCTTGCTCTGGAATGTTTACCGCCAATTCTATGAATTGCTTAACCGAAGCCTTGGGGTTGAGTTTGCCGGGCAATGGCACGTTGGTTGCAACGCATCAAAATCGCCAACAACTTTTTTTAGAAGCGGCGCGTTTAATTGTTCAAAATGCCAAGCGTTATTACGAAAACGATGATGTTTCGGTTTTGCCGCGTGAAATTGCGCAAAAAGGCGCTTTTGAAAATGCGATGACTTTGGATGTGGCAATGGGCGGCTCCACCAACACGGTGTTGCATATTTTGGCGGTGGCGCAAGAAGCGGGCGTGGATTTTACAATGCGTGATATTGACCGCATTTCCAAAAAAACGCCGTGTTTGTGCAAAGTGGCGCCTGCCACGCAAAAATACCACGTGGAAGATGTGCATCGTGCTGGCGGCGTGATAGGCATTTTGGGCGAATTAGACCGTTTGCAGTTAATCAACCGCACAATGCCTTGTGTGTTGATGAAAACCATCGGTGAAGAAATTGATACTTTTGATGTGATGCGTGCGGTGGCAGTTGATGTGCATGATTTTTATAAAGCATCGCCCGGCGGCATTCCCAATACACAAGCTTTTTCGCAAAATCAATTTTTCAATGAATTGGATTTAGACCGCACACAAGGTTGCATTAGGAATGCCGAAAATGCGTATAGTTTGGACGGCGGTTTGGCGGTGCTTTACGGCAACATTGCCGAAGATGGTTGCATTGTGAAAACCGCTGGCGTGGATGAATCCATTTTGGTTTTTTCGGGCAAAGCGCAAGTTTTTGAAAGCCAAGAAGAGGCGGTAGAAGCCATTTTGGGCGGCAAAATCAAAGCTGGCGATGTGGTGGTGATTCGTTATGAAGGTCCCAAAGGCGGCCCGGGTATGCAGGAAATGCTTTATCCCACTTCTTATTTGAAATCCATGGGTTTGGGCAAAGAATGCGCACTTTTAACCGATGGGCGTTTTTCGGGCGGCACTTCGGGCTTGTCTATTGGCCACGTCTCGCCCGAGGCAGCCAATGGCGGTGCAATTGCTTTAATTGAAAACGGCGACACGATTAAAATTGATATTCCACAACGCCAAATTCACCTTGCGGTATCTGATTGCGAACTCGCCGAACGGCGGCAAAAAATGCAAGAAAAGGGGAATGTCGCTTGGCAACCTGAAAATCGCCAACGCTTTGTTTCCAATGCTTTAAAGGCTTATGCGGCAATGGCAACATCGGCGGACAAAGGCGCAGTGCGTGATATTCAAAAAATTGCGCCACCTGCAAAAAGTGCTTAATATAGGCGCTTGATGGTCGTTTTATAATGTATAAATTTGGTTTTTTTAGGGAGGAAATATGAAAAAGCTCAGTTTGGCCTTGATTGCAGCAGGGTTGGTTTTGGCACCGCAAGCTTATGCGGATGAAGCTTTGGCAAAAGCCAAGAATTGCCGCACTTGCCATGTGGATGACAAAAAATTGATCGGCCCAGCGTATAAAGAAGTCGCAGCCAAATACAAAGGCGACCCCAACGCCGTTAAAATGTTGGCAGAAAAAATGCGCAAAGGTGGCTCGGGCGTGTGGGGCAAAGTGCCGATGCCGCCTAACCCATTGGTCAACGAACAAGAAGCCGAAACCTTGGCAAAATGGGTGTTGTCCAAATAAACGCATTGTTTTTTTACAAAAAAGCCTCTTTGGAGGCTTTTTTTGTGGTTGGAATCAAAAGATCCACGGTCAACTTGAAGAAAATTCAAAAAGAACAAAACAATGAACAAACATTTGGAAAAAATTGATGCCCTTTTGGCTGATTTAAAAAAAGCCAAACGCGTTTTGGTGATTACCGGCGCGGGCATTTCTGCTGATTCGGGCTTGCCCACGTATCGTGGCGTGGCAGGGCTTTATAACGAAGGTTTAACCGAAGAAGGCTTGCGCATTGAAGATTGTTTGTCGGGTGCGGTTTTTCAAAAATATCCAGAAATTACGTGGAAATATTTGTGGCAAATTGGGGAAAACTGCCGCAAAGCCAAACCGAATCGCGCGCATGAAATCATCAGTGCGTGGCAAAATCGTTTTGAGCGCTTGTTGGTTTTTACGCAAAACATTGACGATTTGCACCGCCGCGCGGGCTCCAAAGATTTAATAGAAGTGCACGGCAATTTCAAAACTTTGCATTGCACACGTTGTGCGTGGGCATCGCCTTTGGATTTAAACGAATTATCCCAAGATAAACTCCCGCCCAAATGCCCCAAATGCGGCGCTGTGGCACGTGTGCCGGTTGTTTTGTTTGGGGAAATGTTGCCTGAGGATGCCATTTGTAATTTTTCAAAAGCGTGGGAAGAAGGCTTTGATATGGTTTTTGTAATTGGCACCACGTGCAGTTTTCCGTATATTGCGCAACCTGTTTTGATGGCGGCGCAAAGCGGCTTGCCCACTGTTGAAATCAATCCGGAGAAAACATCGGTCAGCCAAGCTGTGCGTTACCATTTGCCTATGACGGCTTCTGATGCTTTAAGTTTGCTTGATGCGCATTGTTGATTGTGTTCTTGTTGAAATGTTGCAAAAAAACAACGTTTTGTTTTTTTAGCGTTTTGAAAAACATTAAAAATTGTGCACTGCACAAAAAATCTTTACAATAAGCTAATTTTTGCAGTGCACAAAAAAAGGAGTTTTTTATGCATATGTTTTTTACCTCTCCACAACAATCTTTGCGCAACCAAACGGATTTGGCAAGTTATTGCATCCACACCACTTTGGATGGCATTGAGCGTGTGGCGATGTTGAATTTATCCACCGCTCGCTCGGCAGTGGAAATGGCGTTGTCTTCTATGAGCGGTTTAACGGGTGCCAAAGATTTGCGGGTAACCACTTATTTGCACAAACATTTAACGCCGGCTTTGGAACAAGGCGCACAATACACACGCAATTTTATTGAAATCAACAGCAACACACGCCACAAAATTGCCGAGCGTGTTGAAAATAAAATTGCCGAACAGCAAAATGAATTTCACCATTTGATTGAACGCTCACTTGACCAAGGACCTTTGGCGAGTCAAAAAGCGGTTTCTATGGTGAAAAGCGCCATTCGTGCCACCACCGATACCTTGGAAGGCATCAATGAAGCCGCCAAGCGTGCTGGTGAAATGGCAGAAGCCAGCGCCAATGCCGTTGCAACTGCAACCGCGCAAACGGCAACCAAGTTGTATCCTTAACAAATTTTTAATTTAAAAAAATCCAAACGGCGTTTTCAAACGCCAAGTTGATTTTGAAAATCAAAAATCCACGGTCGACTTTTAATTTTTTTTAAAAAATTTTGCGTTGACCGTGGATTTTTTTAATTCTTTTCATTTGTTTGTTCAGCAACAAAAAACGGCGTTTTCAAACGCCGTTTTGTTTAATTGATGGACAATGATGCCATTACACCGCGCGCACTTTCACATAAGAGCCGGGCGCGGCTTCCAAAGGTTTGTATTGCGCATTGCCCAAAGTTTTGGGTGGCGTTTGTTCTTTGCCTTGCAAAGGTTTGTTCCAAGCTGCCCAATCTTTCCACCAGCTACCGGGATGTTCCGAAGCGCCTTCATACCAGCTTTGTGCATCTTCGTTCAAATTTTCATTTGTCCAGTAGCTGCGTTTGTCTTTTTTGGCGGGATTGACTGTTCCTGCCACGTGGCCAGAAGCGCCCAAAACAAAACGCATATTGCCACTTAAAATGCGTGTGCTTTGGTAAGCAGAAGTCCAAAACACAATGTGGTCTTCCTTGGCGGCAAACAAATAAGTGGGGCAATCAATTTTGCCCAAATCCACTTTCTCACCGCAAACGGTGACTTTGCCCGGCACGCGCAAATTGTTGTCGTAATAAGTGTTGCGGATATACCAACAACCAAAAGGCCCTGCCATATTCGTGGAGTCGGAATTCCAATAAAGAATATCAAAAGCGGCTGGTTTTTCGCCTTTCAAGTAATTGTTGACCACGTAACTCCAAACCAAATCATTGGGTTTCAAAAAGGAGAAGGTGTTTTGCAAATCGCGTGCGGGCAACAATCCGCCTTTGCCGATGGTGGCATCGCGCGTTGCCAAAAAGTTGGCATCAATCATCAAACCAATATCGCCCGTGTCGGAAAAATCCAACAAAGTGGTCAACAGCGTTAAGGAATGGGCAATTTTTTCACCGCGCGCCGCCAAAACAGCCAAAGCCGTGCAAAGCATTGTGCCGCCCACGCAAAAGCCCAAAACGTTGATATCTTTGGCACCCGTTACATTTTGCACAATGTGCATGGTGTCAATAATGCCTTTTTCAATAAAATCATCCCAAGTGAGTTTGCATTGCGGGTCCGTTGGGTTAATCCAAGAAACCAAGAAAACGGTGTTGCCTTGTTCAATCAAATAACGCACAAGGGAATTATCCGGTTGCAAATCCAAAATGTAGAATTTGTTAATAGAAGGCGGCACCACCAAAAGCGGACGCGCACCCACTTTCTCGGTTAAAGGTTTGTATTGAATGAGTTGCATGACTTCATTTTGGAAAATCACACTACCTTCCGTGGTTGCCAGATTTTTGCCGATTTCAAAAGCGGATTCATCGGTCATAGAAATGCGGCCTTTTTGCATATCGCCCAACAGGTTGTTGATGCCATCGGTAATGCTTTGACCGCGCGTTTCCATGGCTTTTTGGATAAATTCCGGATTGGTTGCCGCAAAATTAGAAGGCGAAAAAGCATCACCAATTTGCGTTGCCAAAAAGCGCATTTTTTCTCTTGCGCGCTCATCTTCTGTGGGCACCGATTCCACCAAACGATTGAGCATTTCCACATTCAATAAATAAGATTGATAAAGGTATTCGTAATATGGATTTTTATGCCACGCTTCACCTTGAAAACGGCGGTCTTTATCGGCGCCAGCCACTTTAAAAGTTGGTTCAATGCCTTGTTGTTTTTGCATAATGGATTGCCAAAGCTCCATTTGCTTTAAAGCATATTCACGTTGCAAGTTGGTTACCAGTTGTGCTTCTTGTGGAATTTGCACATTGGCATTGTTCATAGAACTCATTTGGCCAACTGCACCCATAAATTGTTGAAGCATATTTTGCCCGGCTTGCATAAATTGCGCCGCATTTTGTAAAAAATCTGTGCCCGAATTGGTTTCTTGCGTCATTTTGACCTCGCTTCGTTGAATGTGGAAAAGGGCATTGTGCAGTGCAACTTAAACAATGTCAATTTTAAGCATGGCTGTGACCGACAAAATGCTGCACTGCAACAATAGACAAAATTCCCAAAATAATCAAAGCGATTTGCCAAACAGAATCTTTTAAAGCGGTTTTGTGATGAAGTCCGGGAATCAAATCTGCCATCGCCACATAAAGCATGCTGGATGCCGCTAAACCCAAAAAGAAAGGCAAAATTTCTTCTAAATCTTCCAACAAAAAGAAAGAGATGGCCGCCCCCAAAATCATTGCCAAATTGGACAAAAAATTGTAGCCCAAGGCTTTTTTAAACGAAAAACCCGAATGGCGCAAAATGGCAAAATCGCCAATTTCTTGCGGAATTTCGTGCGCCAAAATGGCCCACATCATGACAAATCCCAATGCTTGTGATTCCAAAAATGCGGCGGCAATCAAAGCACCATCGGCAAAATTGTGAAAGGAATCGCCGATTAAAATCAAAAAACCTGAACGATTGGGCAAATGCGCATGCGTTTCGCCATGCACTTCGCAATGATTGTGGTGGCAATGTCGCCACAAAACGAGTTTTTCCAAAATAAAAAAGCCCAAAATGCCGCAAAGCAAAATCAAAGCAAAAGTATGCGGATGAGAATCATGCAAGGCATGCGGCAAAACTTCCAAAAAAACCGCACCCAACAGCGCACCAATGGCATAACAAACCATGGCATGCAAATTTTTGGCTTTGAGTCCAAC
>JBNMHE010000115.1:0-5921 GCA_050872585.1 Rhodocyclales bacterium
CATTGGGGCAAACATTGGCGCGTTGCGTGCAACGAATGCACGGCATTTCCAATGGTTTTGGTGGAATTAAATCAGAGTTGGCGGCAATTAAACAGCTTGTTGTTTTCAAAATGCCCGCGGCGGTGTTTTGAACCAAAAAACCCATCATCGGCCCGCCATGCAAAATGCCTTGCGCACTTTGCTTGACTTGGGCGTGTTTTAAAACAAAATCAATGGGCGTGCCAATTAAAACCTCAAAATTGCCAGCGTTTGTCACATCGCCGGTGATGGTCACAATTCGGCTGATGACTGGCTCGCCCAAAAAAGCGCGGTAAAGGCTATAAACCGTGGCAACATTAAAAACTTGCACGCCTTTGGAAGTGGCGCGTTGGGAGGCGGCGATTTTTTTGCCTGTTAGCAAAAACGCCAAATGCTTGGCATCGCCCGATGGATAAAGCGTTGGCACGCGGTGGATTTCAATGTTTGCGTTTAAATGGCTAATTGATTTTTGCAATGCCAACTCGGCTTGCGGTTTGTTGTCTTCAATGCCGATTAAAACGCGTTTTGGCTTTAAATGTTCGGCTAATAAAACAATGCCGCGGATAATATCGTGCGCGCGTTCACGCATTAAGCGGTCATCTGATGTTGCCAAAGGTTCGCATTCTGCCGCGTTGATGATGATTTCATCCAGATTTTCTTTGAGCTTGCCATTCATTGGAAAACCTGCGCCGCCCATACCGATGACGCCGTTTTCTTGCAAAAACAAGGCAAAATCGTGGGTATTTTCAAATTTTTCCACGGTCGACCGTGGATTTTTTTCAAGCATTAAATCTTCAAAATCGCTTTTTAAAACAATGCTTGGCACCGCCAAGCCAGACGGATGCGCGTGGGCATACAACCCAATTTTTTCAACAACGCCGGAGGTGGGCGCGTGGATGGCAGCGGAAATCCAACCATCGGCGCGCGCCAATAATTGATTTTTAAAAACACGTTCACCCTCCACAACAATGGGTTTGGCGGCATTTCCAGCGCCTTGCGACAAGCTCAACACCAAGCGTTCTGGAATGGGCATTTTTTGAATGCTGCCAACATTGGACAAATCCTTGCCTTCAAAAGGATGCACGCCGCCGTGGAATTTCATTGTGGCGACTCCACGGGTATCGGAACAATAGGAATCACCAATTTTTCACTTGGGTGATTCCATTTCCACGTGCGCTCGGTTACAGCAATGGGTTTCATTTGAATACATTCCACCGGGCAAGGTTTCACACACAATTCGCAACCGGTGCATAAGTCGCTCATCACCGTGTGCATTTGTTTGGCAGCGCCGATGATGGCTTCCACCGGGCAAGCTTGAATGCACAAGGTGCAACCGATGCAGGTTTGTTCGTCAATGTGCGCCACTTGTTTGGGTTTTTCGCAAACTGCGGATAATTGAGAAGCATCGCGCCCTAATAATTCGGCAATGCGTTGCATACCATCGACTCCTCCGGGCGGGCACAAATTGATTTCCGCCTCCCCTTTGATAATGGCTTCGGCATAAGGTTTGCAACCGGCAAAACCGCATTGTCCGCATTGGGTTTGCGGCAAAATGGCATTGACTTGTTCAATTAAAGGGTCGCCTTCCACTTTAAAACGCACGGCGGAAAAACCAAGCGCAGTGCCCAAAACAATGGCGCCCAAGGACATAATGCCGATGGCAATTAAAATGGCGCTCATTGGTATTTGTCCAATCCGGCAAAACCCATAAAGGCTAGTGCCATTAAACCGGCGGTAATCATTGCAATGGCAGAACCTTGAAAATAACGCGGCACATCGGCACCTTCAATGCGTTCGCGAATGCCGGCAAAAAGCACCATCACCAAAGAAAATCCCAAAGCCGAACCAAAACCAAACAAAAGCGATTCCAAAAAACGATAATCGTGCGCAATGTTCAAAAGCGGCACGCCCAAAACGGCGCAGTTGGTGGTGATAAGCGGCAAATAAATGCCCAAAGTTTGTTGCAACACGGGGGAAGTTTTGGCAATGACCATTTCCGTCATTTGCACAATGGCGGCAATGGTAACAATAAACGCAATGGTGCGCAGGTATTCCAAATCAAAAGGGGTGAGCAAATAATGGTCAATCACAAAACTAGCACCTGTTGCCACGGTTAAAACAAACGTGGTTGCCGCACCCATACCATAAGCGGTTTCAATTTTTTTGGAGACGCCCATAAACGGGCACAACCCCAAAATTTTGACCAAAACCACGTTATTGACCAACACGGCGGACAGCACAATAAACAAATAACTCATCGCAAATTTTCCAAAGCGCGCCGACATTCGGCAATGAACACTGGACCTTTGAAAACAAATCCAGAATAAAGTTGCACCAGTTGGGCGCCGTTTTGGATTTTTTCTTGGGCATCTTCGCCGGAAAAAATGCCGCCTACGCCAATAATGGGCAAAGCGCCATCCAAAGATTTTGCCAATGTTTTTTGAATGTTTAAGGCTTTTTCTTTTAAAGGTTTGCCGGATAATCCGCCGATTTCATTTTTCCACGGTGAACTTAAAATTTTTTCACGATTCAACGTGGTATTGGTGGCAATTACGCCATCCATTTGGTGTTTGATTAAATTGTGCGCAATGTTTTCAACTTCTTCATCGGTTAAATCGGGCGCAATTTTGATGAAAATCGGCGTGTATTTGCCGCATTGATCAGCCAGTTGTTGTTGCGTTGCTTTTAAGTTTTTTAAAAGAAAGTCAAGCGATTCGCCCGCTTGCAAAGTGCGCAAATTTTTGGTGTTAGGAGACGAAATATTCACCGCCACATAATGCGCTGTTTGGTAAGCTTTTTTTAAACCGATTAAATAATCATCCACGGCGTTTTCAATGGGCGTTGCCGCATTTTTGCCGATATTGATTCCAATAATGCCGCCGTTTTGGTAAAACTTTGATTGTTGAATACGCTGAACCAAGGCATCCACGCCATCGTTATTAAAACCCATGCGGTTAATAATGGCGCCTTCTTTTTTTAAACGAAACAAACGTGGTTTGGGATTGCCCGCTTGCGCTTGGGGCGTGACGGTTCCCAATTCCAAAAAACCAAAACCCAAAGCGCCAAGCGCATCAATGGCAATGCCGTTTTTGTCCATTCCAGCCGCCAAGCCAACGGGATTAGGAAAAGTAATGCCGGCAATTTTCACGGGATGGCTGGGCACGTTGTTGTCAATCAACCAATTCAAAGCGCCGATTTTTTGCAACAACGCCATTGCCTGCAAACTGCAATTGTGCGCTGTTTCAGGGTTGAGTAAAAAAAGAAGTGGGCGAATAAGGTTATAAAGCATAGCGAATTATTTTAAGATAAAAGCACCGATTTTTTTAATGTTCAAGCGTTAAAATTGCGTTTTTCCACGGTCAACCGCCTATTTTTTTCAAAAATGAAGCATTTTTATTTTCGCCCCAAATTGTTGGAATGTTTAACCGATTACAACGCGGCGCAATTAGGCAAAGACATTGCCGCTGGCATCACCGTGGGCGTTTTGGCATTGCCTTTGGCAATGGCGTTTGCCATTGCTTCTGGCGCTTCCCCTTCTGCTGGCATTTGGACAGCCATTGTGGCGGGATTTTTAATTTCTTTATTCGGCGGCTCACGCGTGCAAATTGGCGGACCAACGGGCGCTTTTATTCCCATTGTTTATGGAATCATCGCTTCCCAAGGTTATGGCGGTTTGTTGGTGGCCACGTTTTTGTCGGGCATTTTGTTGCTTTTAATGGGCATTAGCCGATTAGGCCAACTGATTCGTTTTATTCCCATTGCGGTTGTTTTGGGTTTTACCAACGGCATTGCGGTGGTGATTTTTTTGGCGCAAGTCAAAGATTTTTTGGGTTTAAAAATAGAAAAACTGCCTGCGGAATTTTTTGAAAAAATGCAGGTTTTAATTGCCCATTTGCCAACTTTTGATTCAACCACGCTGCTACTTTCATCGTTTAGTTTGGCATTTTTGGCGGTTTATCCGTGGGCAACACGCAGAATTTATTTTTTGCGTTTTTTAAAAAACATTCCCGCGCCGCTTTTAATTTTGGTAATTGGAACCTTGATTAGCGCCATTTTTCATTTGCCGGTGGAGACCATCGGTTCGCGCTTTGGCGGCATTCCGCAGGAATTTCCTGCTTTTGGCTTGCCTTCTATTGCGTTGAGCAATCTTGGCGCTTTAATTTCGCCGGCCATTACTTTGGCGCTCTTGGGTTCTATTGAATCGCTTTTGTCGGCGCGCGTGGCGGATGGACAAATTGAAGACAAACACGACCCCAACCAAGAACTCATCGCACAAGGTTTGGCCAATATCGCCGCACCTTTTTTTGGCGGATTTGCCGCAACCGGTGCCATCGCCCGCACCACAACGAATGTGAAAGCCGGCGGCAGAACGCCGATTTCTGGAATGGTGCATGCCGTTGTTTTGTTGTTGATTGTGTTGGTTTTGGCGCCGCTTGCCGATTTTGTGCCGCTTGCCACGCTTTCTGCCATTGTGATGATGACCGCCATCAATATGGGTTTGTGGCGCGAATTGTCGCGTTTGAAGCGTTTTCCTTATGCTTACCGCATTATTTTGTGGAGCACATTTTTATTAACCGTGTTGTTTGATTTAACCATTGCGGTTGAATTGGGAATGGTTTTGGCGTGCCTTTATTTTATTTATTCTTCATCCAAACTCACGCACTTTGAAACAATCAACTTAAAAGGCAAATTACCAAAAGATTTGGAAAACCGCGTTGCCGCCAATAGCCTTTACGGTTCTTTATTTTTTGGCGCAACCGGCACTTTGGAAGATTCTTTAACCCATTTGCCCGATGTTTTAATTTTGGATTTGGAGCATTTGGTGCAAATTGACACCTCTGGTTTGGAGGCTTTGCGGGGATTAAATCGGCGTTTGACGGCGCGGCGCAAAACCTTGATTTTGTGCAATATGCACGGCCAGCCGCGTTTGTTTTTGCGCCGTTCGGGTTTTATTGCGCAATTGGGCGCTGCCAATGCCAGCCACGATTTAAACGCCGCTTTGGCACGCGCCGAATTTTTATTAAAAACCTAAAAATCCACGGTCAACGTTTTAAAATTTTCAAAAAAAAGAAGCGTTGACCGTGGATTTTTTAAAAAAATGTCAAAAAATTTTAAAATAAGCATTTTTTAAAATGGAAGACAACGTGGAAAATCCTTTTGTGGAATTTGCGCAAAATTTGGAAAGTTTGCCGAATTTTGAACGTTTGCAACCGGCTTTTGCCAATGAAGCCATTGCATTGTTGTTGAATCAAACCGAACAAACTTTGCAGCATTTGTTGCAAAACAATATTTCTTGGGAAAGTTTTGCGCGCCCTTATTTTGCCGCATTGGAAGAACTCAACGCCGCTTGGGGTTTGATTAGCCATTTGCACAGTGTTTGTGATAGCCCAGAATGGCGCGATGTTTTTCACCACAATTTGCCCAAAATAACGGCATTTTTCAGCGATTTGGCACAAAACGAACATTTTGCCAATGCTTGGGCAACTTTGAAAAAATCCAAAGAATTTGCGCATTTGTCGCCAACGCAACAAAAAATTATTCAAGATGAATGGCGTGATTATCAATTAGGTGGCGCTTTTTTGGAAAAAAACAACAAAGCACGTTTTAAAAAGTTGCAAGAAGAACTTTCGGCTTTGTCGGCCAAATTTTCAGAAAATGTTTTGGATGCCACCAACGCCTTTTCTTTGACCGTGCAAAAAGAAGATTTGCAAGGCGTGCCGCCAACTTTGCAAGCAATGTGGCAAACTGATGATGTTTATGTGTTGAATCTGCAAATGCCGTGTTATTTGCCCATTATGCAATACGCCAATAACCGCGCTTTAAGAGAAAAAATGTATCGCGCTTATGTTTCGCGTGCCAGCGAATTTACGCCCGATTTTGACAATTCCATGTTGATGGAAGAG
>JBNMHE010000116.1:0-5786 GCA_050872585.1 Rhodocyclales bacterium
AAAAAGCAATACAAAAAATTAAAATTATTTTTTTGAAATAATTCATTGAAGAATAAAAAAATACGCCATAAAGTGCCGCAAGTGATAATATTCCGGCGAGAATATCCGGGAAAATTCTAAAACTTGCGGGAATAAAAGGCAGAGCAATACTGCTTAATAAAACAGAATAAAAAATATTTTTTGGATTTTTTGAAAATCGGCAGGCAAATAAAAAAACAAAAAAAGGCAAAAAAGCGCTCAACAAAAGCATCGTTAATTGTGCGCCCAAAACACCTTTTATTTTTAAAGGCAAAGCCAATAATAAAGGTAAACCCACATTGTGAATATTAAATAAACCATTTTTGCCTAATAAAGCATGCGTATTTTGTGGAGAAACAAAATCCTCACGGATATTCCAATTGTAAAAATCATTATTTTTAAATTCCAAAAGATAAGCCTTGCTTTGTTCAAATGTTCCCCAATGCGCAATGCCGCTTGCCAAAACCAAATAATGCGGTTCATCGCCGGTGAGCGAATTGTGATTTTTATTTTGCCAATAAAACAAACAAGAAAAAGTTAAAACAAAATAAATCAATAACAAACAACACAAAACACGGCGATTTTCCACGGTTAACTCCTTATTTTTTTTAAAAATAATAACATTTTTCTTAAAATAAAATGAGAATTTAATTTTAATAAAATTATTTTTTTGAATAAAGATAAAATTGGCGGCTTGTTTTCCAATGCAATTTTTAAAATTTGTTCATTAAAAGGATGATTCCACAAATAATTAAATGCAGAATGAAATAATTTTTCTTTTTTGATTATATTTAAATCATTTAAATATTCTTTTGCATATTTTGAAGCAAAAAATAAACGTATTTCCCAATTGTTTTTTTCTTGTAAAATAGATTTAAATTTTTCATCTTTAAAATGGCTGGCGCTGTTTTCTAAAACACGATAAACACAAACATCAGAATCAATGTATTTTATTTTTCCTTTTTGCGCTAAAAATAACCATAATGGATAATCTTCCATTTGCCATTTTTTTTCTTCAATTTTCGTTTCTTTTAAAAAATCTTTCCAAAACTTAAAACGCCAACAAACTGAAGGTGCACAGATATTATTTCCTAAAAACAATAAATCTAAAAAATTTTCACGTGCTTGAAATGAAATTTTATTTAAAATTCCATTTTCTAAAAAAATCCAATTGCCAAAAATCATGTTGTATTCCGGATGATTTTCCATAAAATCAAATTGAAATTTTATTTTATTCGGTAACCAATAATCATCACCCGCACAAGCCATAATGTATTTTCCACGACAATGTTTTAAAACATTGATATAATTTAAAACAATTCCATAATTTTTTGGATTATAAATTGCGTGAATATTTTTGTATTTTAAAACATATTCTTTTAAAACTTCTTTTGTATTATCTGTGCTTTTGTCTTCCCCAACCACAATTTCCACATTTTCCATAGGAAAATTTTGATTCACAATGCTGTTTAAAGTATCTTTCAAAGAATGCGCCTGATTAAAAGTTAAAACCACAACCGAAACCAAAATTGTGTTTTCGGGGGGGGGGGGGGGTTAAATAAAATAAATTTTGTGTTTTGTTTTCCACGGTCAACTCCAAAAAATTTTTTTCAAAAGCTTAAATGCCGCGCATCCATTCTTGGCGCAATAAAGAAGTATTTTTTTGTGCAAGTTGACTGGAATGTAATAATTTTTCTTTATCTTGATTTAAAACACCTTTTAAAACCAAATAATTAGAAGCATGGTCACTTCTAAAAATTGTTTTTTCTAAATTTAAAGCGGCAATAAATTCAGCCATTTCATTTAATAATTCTTCTTTTTCAAGCATTTGAAATTGCGGAAAATCTTGCTTAATGCGTTTGAAACCTTGCGGAAAACTGGTGACCAAAACGGATAAAAATTCCGGTTGAACCGCATTCATCAACTGGGCGGAATGTTGGGCGTGTTGCTGGCTTAAAATTTTGCCACCCAAACCGTTTAAAATCATCACCGAGCGCGTGATGTGGGCTTGTTTTAATTTATTCAAAGCATCTTGCGTGCTTAAAAACGTTTCACCCTTTTTGATATTGGCCAAAACTTCATCATCGCCCGATTCTGCGCCCACATAAACCATTTTCAAACCGGCTTGCTGCAAAGTTGTTAATTCTTCTGTTGATTTTTTTTGAACATTGCGCGGCAAACAATATGCCGAAACCCGTTGAATCCACGGCATTTTTTCTTTTATGGCGTTTAAAATCAGCAACAATTTTCGGCTGGATAACACCATCGCATCGCCATCGGCAAAAAAAATGCGCCGCACATTTTCACCATAAAGTTGCGCGGCATATTGGATATTGCCCAAAATTTCTGCTTCATCGCGGGCGCGGAATTTTTTTTGCGCATACATTTCGCAAAACGAACATTGATTCCACGAACAACCATCGGTTACAGGCAAAATCAAAGAATGGGCTTCACTGGGCGGGCGCCAAACCGGATTAACATAACGAATAGGAATTGCCGACATTTTTTACCATTAAAAAAAATTCTTTATTGACAATCATTTGCATTTTTATCAAAATAAAAAAAATTCTCATTTGTGAATACAGCAAATGATTTCAAAAAAAGAAACGTAGACCGTGGATTTTTTTATAAATTGTAAAAATTTTTCAAAAGAAAGGCAAAAAATGAATGAATCATCGGCTTTGTTGCTGGTTGGGCATCCCAATGTTGGCAAATCCGTTTTGTTTTATCATTTAACTGGTTCTTATGTGAATGTTTCCAATTATCCGGGCACCACTGTTGAAATTGCGCGGGCGCAAGTGAATTTTGACAAACATTTGCAATTGATCGACACACCGGGCGTTTTGGCGCTTCCTTCGCGCAGTGCCGATGAATACGCCAGCATGCGCGCTCTTTTAAATGAACCTGTTCAAACTTTGATTCAAGTGGGCGATGCCAAAAATTTGCGCCGCACCTTAAACTTTACTGCCATTTTGGCAGAATTGGGTGTGCCGTTGATTTTGTCTTTGAATATGCATGATGAAGCCCAAGCGCGCGGCGTTTTAATTGATTGTGCCGCACTTTCCAAACATTTGAATGTGCCGGTTATTCCCACTGTGGCAACGCAAGGCATTGGCATTGATAAACTCATTTCAGAACTCAAAAATGCCCAAGCACCTTTGCCTTTTTTGCAATACGATGAAAATACGGAAAAAGCAATCAAAGAGGTTTCATCCTTAATTGAAGAGCAATTCAAACATCCGCGTTTATCTGGTCGCGGTTTGGCCATTTTGTTTTTGGGCAAAGACCCTGAAGTAGAAAATTGGCTTTTTCAAAAAAATCAAAAAGAATACGACAAGCTTTTGCAACTTCGCCAAAATGCACAAGAACATTTACAACAATCTCCTAAAAAACCTTTGAATACCGCGCAACTTTCCGCACTTTTAATGCGTGAGCGCGCCCAAGCGTGCGATGCTTTAACACAAAGTGTTTTAACACGCACAGCGCAATCCAGCCCGCTTTTGTCGCAAAAAATTGCGCATTATTGCGTGCATCCTTTTTGGAGCGTGCCCATTTTGCTTGGCATTCTTTATGCCATTTACCTTTTTGTAGGTGTTTTTGGCGGCACCACCTTGGTCGGTTTGTTGGAAGAAGATTTTTTTGAAGGCATTCTCAATCCAAGCATTTCCAATTTTATTGAAAATATTTTCACCGAGAAATTCAATCTTCCTTTTGTCACGGATTTGTTGGTTGGCGATTACGGCTTATGGACAATGGGAATGACTTACGCTTTGGCATTGATTTTGCCGCTGGTTTCCACTTTTTTTATTGCATTCAGTTTGTTGGAAGATTCAGGTTATCTGCCAAGATTATCGGTGATAACCAACCGAGTCTTTTCAAGCATTGGCTTAAATGGCAGAGCCGTTTTGCCAATGGTTTTGGGTTTGGGATGCGTCACCATGGCAACACTGACCACACGCATTTTAACCACCAAACGTGAGCGCTTAATTGCCACATTTTTGCTGGTTTTGGCCATTCCATGTGCCGGACAATTGGGCGTGGTTTTGGGCGTTTTGGGTTCTTATTCTTTTGCCGCTGTTTTAACCTGGCTTTTTGCCTTGTTGGTGATTATTTTAATCGCAGGATTTTTGGCAAGCCGATTTGTTCCCGGCGACCATGTTCCTTTATTAACCGAATTGCCGCCAATGCGTTTACCCGTTTGGGGCAATGTATTCAAAAAAACTTTTTCACGCTTAAAGTGGTATTTGTATGAAGTCATTCCACTTTTTTTGCTGGGCACCTTGTTGATGTTTGTTTTGGACAAAACCGGTGTCCTTCCCGCCATTGTTTCTTTGGGCGAACCCTTGGTTGTGGATTGGCTCAATTTGCCCCCCAAGGCAAGCGAAGCATTTGTGATGGGATTTTTGCGGCGTGATTTTGGCGCAACCGGTCTTTTTGAAGGCAACACCAATTTAAGCGAAATTCAAGCCATTGTTGGCATGACCACACTCACTTTGTTCATTCCTTGTTTTGCCACAGTGGTCATGATCATCAAAGAATTGGGAATGAAAGCCACACTGATTTTGGTTGCCATTGTGATGCCTTTGGCATTTTTGTTGGGCGGCATTTTGAATTCCATTTTGCGCCTGTTTTATTAAAATCAAAAAAATCCACGGTCAACGTCAAATTTTTTCAAAAAAATAAAGCGTTGACCGTGGATTTTTTTGCATTGTTTTACCAAAAATCATTGTAAAAACGTGAGCGCCGTGTGATTTCAGCGCGGAATGCTTCCTTAGGATAATCCTTTTCCAGCAAAGTTTGAAAACGCAAAGGATTGCGCCCCAAGGCAAAGGCATCCGCGCGAATGCCAACCGATTCCAACAACAAAGGCGCCACATCAAAATGCGTGAGTTTGCGTGAAAATGTTTTATTCTTGTGCGCCGTTTGGGCAAAATGCGGATGAATAAAAACATTGTAAATGGGCGCAAAAAATTGTGAATCAGTTTGCGTATCGCGCAACACATTGAATTCCTCTTCTGCCAAAGCAAACGGCACTTTTTGGGTTTCATCTTCGTTCATTTTCACAACAGGAGAATGATCCCCCAAAATCACAATGCTGGTGTTGGTGCTGTTTTGTAGAACAAAATCCACAAAATCAGAAATCAAGCGGTCGGCGCATTGGTAAGTGCCAATGCGGGTGTTGGGCAAATCGGGGCATGAAGTATTTTCTTTTTCAAAAGGCTCGCCGTGTGTATCCATTGTGAGCAAATAAAACACAAACGGTTTTTGCGCGCGCTTCATTTCCAAAAACTCTTCTTTGGCAAGTTGAAAAAGCGTTTTGTCGTTCACACCCCAATTGCCAACACCTTGCACATCTTCGGGCAAAACCACACCGGCATTGCGTGCGCCGAAAAAAAATGGATGACCAATGTCCACACGCTTTAAGGTTTGCGGCAATTTGTTTTGTTGTTGAAAATAAAGCAAATCATGCACTCTCACGCCGTGGGAAAAAAACAAGTTGCCAGTTCCTGCAAAACTTAAATCCACGCCTGAGACCACTTTTTGCGCAAAACCGGCTTTCTGAAACACATCAGGCACACATTGGGCATGTTGCATAAAAGGACCACGCGGCGAAACGGTTCGCATCAAGGGCATTCTCAAAGGCACGCCACACAAATAAGAAACATAACCTGCCACTGTCCAAGTGTTGATTAAAGTTTCCAAACCACCGTAGCTATGATACCCCCCTCCCGCATTTTCTGATTCAAAAAACCAATTTTCACGCAAAA
>JBNMHE010000117.1:0-5753 GCA_050872585.1 Rhodocyclales bacterium
GCGCCACGGCACCAATTTGCCATCCATCCAAATAAAACCATCGCGGTCTGCCATTGACATTTTTGATTCTCCTTAAAAGCGCTCATTTTACGCTTGAATTTTTAAAAAAAAATTTTCGTTGACCGTGGATTTTTTAAAAAATCCACGGTCAACGGCAAAAAATTTTAAAAATAATTTAAAAAAAATTGAAAAATAATAAAATAACGCATTTTTGAAAAAGCGATTTGAAAATGATTAAAACCCGATTTGCGCCAAGCCCTACTGGATTTTTACATATTGGCGGTGCGCGCACCGCGCTTTTTTCGTGGGCTTATGCCAGACATTGCGGCGGCCAATTTGTGTTGCGCATTGAAGATACCGATTTGGAACGCTCAACCAATGCCGCAACCCAAGGCATTTTGGATGGTATGGCGTGGTTGAATTTAAATTATGAAGAAGGTCCTTTTTTCCAAACACAACGCTTTGCGCGCTACAAAGAAGTGATTGCGCAAATGCTAAAAAACGGCACGGCATATTATTGCTACACCAGCAAAGAAGAATTAGAAAAAATGCGCAAAGAACAAGAAGCGCAAAAAATCAAACCGCGCTACAACGGCATTTGGCGCCCAGAAGAAGGCAAAACCTTGCCGCCAATTCCAAGCGGGGTATCTCCTGTGGTGCGTTTTAAAAATCCCAAAGAAGGCAGCGTGGTGTGGAATGATTTTGTTAAAGGCAGAATTGAAATTCAAAACAGCGAGTTGGACGATTTGATTATTGCCCGCGCGGACGGCACGCCCACTTACAATTTTTGCGTGGTGGTGGATGATTTTGATATGGGCATTACCCACGTGATTCGGGGCGATGACCACATCAACAACACGCCGCGGCAAATCAATATTTTAAAAGCCTTGGGCGCAAAAATTCCCGAATACGCGCATTTGTCTATGATTTTGGGCGATGACGGCACCAAACTTTCCAAACGGCACGGCGCGGTGTCGGTGATGCAATACAAAGAGGATGGTTTTTTGCCTGAGGCGGTTTTGAATTATTTGGCGCGCTTGGGTTTTGCACACGGCGATGATGAAATTTTTTCAATGAATCAACTCATAGAATGGTTTGATTTAAACAAAATCACACCTTCTTCGGCGCAATTTAATACTGAAAAATTAAAATGGCTTAATCAACATTATATTAAAGAAAAAAACATTGCCGATTTAAAACTTTTATTAAAACCTTTTGTCAAGCAAGAAGGTTTTTTAAATCAAGTTGAACAAAATGAATCTTTGTTTGAAAAAACCATTGTTTTGTATCAAGAACGCGTGCAAACTTTAAAAGAATTGGCAAAAGAAATTGCGCCGTTTTTCCAAGCGATTGATTTAGATTTTGATTTGTTAAAAGAATTTGATTTAAAATCCAATCAAAACGCATTTTTACAATTAAAAAATGCCTTTGAAAATTTAAACGATTGGCAAAAAGAAAATATCAACACCGAATTTAAAAAAGTATTAAAAGAAAACAAACTGAAAATGCCTGTTTTGGCAATGCCTTTGCGCGTTGTTTTATTAGGAAAAATACACACGCCATCGGTGGATTGTGTTTTGGAATATATGGGGAAAGAAAAAACGCTCAACGCCATTGAAACAATTTTAAAATTTTAAATAAAATTTGAAAGGAAAAAAATGCAATTTTTAAATGATTGGATTAGTGAATCGCCAACGCCATGGCATGTGGTTGAAAATGCCAAAAATAGTTTAAAAACAAAAGGCGCATTTGAATTAAATTGGGCAAAAGAATGGCAAATTCTGCAAAAAAATACGCCTTATTTTTTAAGCCAAAATGGCGCCTTCATTGCCTTTGTTTTGGGAAATAATAATTTAGAAGAAACGGGTTTTGTTGTGGCGGCATCGCACACCGATTCGCCAACTTTTTATATTAAAAGCCAACCGGAAAAAATTCAAAATCATTTGTGTTTGTTATCCAGCGATGTTTATGGCGGCGCCATTATTCCTTCTTTTGTGGATCAAGAATTGTCCATTGCTGGGGAAATTATAGATGAAAATTTAAATACGCATTTGTTTAATTTAAAAAAACCACTTTTAAAATTAGCGGAATTGCCTATTCATTTAAATAGAAATGTGAATCAAGAAGGTTTAAAATTTAATAAACAAACCGAACTTCATTTATTATTTGGCAATGTGGATGAAAACAATTTTAAATTTTTAAATTATTTGGAAAAAGAAACCAAAATCAAAAATATTTTAAATTTTAATGCTTTGGTTTATCCATTTGAAAAAGGAGAATTTTGGGGATTAAACAATGAATTTTATTCCAATGCACGTTTGGATAATTTAATTTCTGTTTTTTTAAGTTTAAAAGCATTTTTGGATATTGATTTTCAACACAATCAAAAAAATATTATGTTGATTTTATTCAACAATGAAGAAATTGGCAGCCAAACAGCAGAAGGGGCAAAAGGCGCTTTTATTCAAGATTTTTTCAAACGTTTATTTGAAAATCAACATTTTAATCAAGAAAAAATAATTTTATGTAAAAACCATTCTTTTGTTTTAAGTTTGGATGCTGCGCATGCTTTTCATCCCAATTATCCGCAATATTTTGAACCGAATCATTATTTGAATATCAATCAAGGTTTGGGAATTAAAATCAATCGCAATGGTAATTATTTAAATAATTCCAAAATATTGGCAAAAATAAAAAAAGTTTTCATTCAAAATAAAATACCGTTTCAAATTTATGAAAATCGTGCGGATTTGTCTTGCGGCTCCACGGTGGGGCCCATTTTAAATGCGGCTTTGGGTTTTTCTGGTGTGGATTTGGGCGCACCACTTTGGGCGATGCATTCCGCACGTGAAACGGCTGGTGTGAAAGATTGCCAAAACTTGTTGCGTTTTTTAAATATTGTTTTTAAATAAAAAAAATCCACGGTCAACGGATTATTTTTTTGAAAATAATTTTTAAAAAAATTTTAAGTTGACCGTGGATTTTTTAAATTTATTTAAATTTAAATTTAAATTTAAGCGTTTTGTAAATTAGTCAATAAAGATTCTTGTTCGTTGATGTGCGCCAAAAGTTTTTTGCGTCCATTTAAAACATTGAAAGCAAAAATAAGATAAAAAATGGGGAACAAAAAACAACGCAAAACAAAACCGATAATTATTCCAATTAAAGCGCCGCCCGCAACCGATTGATTGGAGCTGCTTAACCACAAAGTGGTTTGGATCTGGTCGGCATCTGTTGCGGGCGCAGAAAGCATTTTGGCGCCAATGCCCCAAGTAATCAGAAGGTAAATAATGGCTTGAATAATGGGGTCGGCGTTTTCAAAGGTTGTGAATTTAATATAAGCCAAACAAAATAAACCAATCACCAACAACACGGACAAAATAATCAATTTTTTCATATCTTGTTTGATTAAACCTTTGCACTCGCCAATGGCATTTTTGATGCTTTCCATGGCGCAAGCGTTGCAAAGCGTTTTGCCATTGAGCATTTTTTGGCGATTTTCCACACATTGGGTGCACATTCCCATATTGCATTGTTGGCATTGCGCCACCGCCGATTCACTGGAATGTTTGACACAATTCATTTTTAATCCTTTAAGTTGTTAAAAATAAAATTATAACAAAAACTTTTTTTGATGAGTATTTTTGATAAGAAAAAACAAACTTGTTAATTTTTATTGAAAAACAATTTTCAAAAAAAGTTTTTGTTGACCGTGGATTTTTTTATTTTTGGCAAAAGTTGGCAAGCGTTTGCAGCACTTCTTGAACGTGATTGGGCACTTTAACTTTGCGCCATTGTTGAATCAAAGCGCCATTGGGCGCATACAAAAATGTGCTGCGTTCAATGCCGCGCACATCTTTGCCATACATTTTTTTGTTTTTAATCACATCAAAAAGTGTGCAAACTTTTTCATTTTCATCGGCGCCCAAGGCAAAAGGAAGATTTTCTTTTTCAATAAATTTTTGGTGTTTTTTAAGAGAATCGCGTGAGATTCCCAAAATTTGCGCATTGAATTGTTGAAAATTCTGAAACAAACTTGAAAAATCTTTTGCTTGTTGGGTGCAACCGCTGGTTAAATCGCGCGGATAAAAATACAAAACCAGGTATTGTCCATTTAAGTTTTGGGAGGAAAATTCTTTTATTTCCCCTTTAAAATCAATGGTTTGAATGGAAAACGGCGCAATAGAATCAGAGTCAAGCATTTTCAGGTTTCCTTTTTGACTTTCTTAATCTGCCCGGGAAGGGACTCGAACCCCCACGTTAAAAACGCCAGAACCTAAATCTGGTGCGTCTACCAATTTCGCCACCCGGGCTCAAAAAAGGCAAAATTATAGCGAGCTTTTGTTTAAAATAAAAAAATGAAACGCATTTTTTCTTTACTTTTATTTTTACCATTTTGTGCTCATGCGGAATTGTTGCAAAATGCTTTGGGCTGTGCGGATTCTCGTGCGGCGGCAACGGCTTTGGGTGTTCCTGTTTATTTGTATCCTTGTCATGCATTGGTGCGTCAGCAATTTTTTGTGCATCCAGTGAATGAGCATTATTTTTATTTGACCATGCCCAATCAGGCTTGTTTGGCAAGCGATTCCAACAAAATTGTGTTGCGCACTTGCCGTTTGAATGAGCAAGAATTATGGACTTACGACAATGGTTTTTTGCGTCAAGGCACGCATTGTTTAACGGGCGATTCTTTAAAAAAACCGCTGACTTTAACGCCTTGTGAAAACAAAGAATCTTCGCGTTTTCAATTGGTGCCCGAATGGTATTTTTTGCAAAACAAAAGAAAAAAACAACCGGCTTTAAAACCCGGCGAAGTGCGTCAAAATTTTGGCGTGTTTGCGCCTTTTCCACGGTGAAGTTTTTGATTGTTTTTAGTTGTTTAAAAAATATTTTTCAAAATTCAAAAAAATCCACGGTCAACCGTGGATTTTTTTTGAAAAAAGTGCGGTTTACCGTGGAAAGTTTGGTTTTTGGGAAGTCATATATTCTGCCCACGTTTTTCCAAAAAGAAGTAAACAGGCTGCTTCAATGGCAGCCATTGTGGGAGTAGAAGCGGAAATGTCGGAAGCTTTATCTGCTAGAAATTTTTGTGGTTTTGCGTGTCCGAGCCCTGAAATAAAAATGACTCCTTTGTCTCGTGCTTTTTGAATACTCTCTTTGAGTTTGGGTTCATTGAAAACTTTCCAAGTGTTGGACGCATCTTTGGGGAGCTCTCCGCCTCTACAAAACAAAATGCAGTCTGATTCATTGCTAGCCTCTTCAATTTTTTCACATTGTGCATCGCACAACTTTTTTACGTCTTCTTTTATTATGTCGAATTCTTCTTTTTTAAAACAAAAATCTTTTATCTCTATTAAGTCTGCCAAACTATTCAATACGTGTCGCACATCTCGGTCGGCAGCACAATGTTCAACGGTTATAAGGGCTACTTTAAATCTTTCAACATTTTGAATGGCTAATTGTGTATTCAAGTTATATGTTTGTATTTGCGCTTTGAGACGAATCAAAGAGTTATCTTGAATAGAGAGCGGAAAATTTAAAAGGGTGTTATTTTCTGTAAAAATATAATAGTGAGAGTCTGAATCTGAACATGGAAAAAAGGAGTGAATCTTTTGCAGTTCGTTGTATTTAGGTTTGTTTTTAGGGAAGAGAATACATTTGATTTCTTTTGAATCATCTTTTTGGTCAATTAAATTGAATAACCATCCTTGTTTTTCAAGTTTTATGTTTGAAATTTTCCCTCTTACGTAGAC
>JBNMHE010000118.1:0-5681 GCA_050872585.1 Rhodocyclales bacterium
TGTTAAAATAGCAAAATTTAAAAAATCAAACTGGTTACAAAAAAACAACAAAGGAATACAAAATGGGCGCAAAACACTTTTGGGGCAAACGCAAAACCTTTTATTGGGCGTTGTTTTTGTATTGTGCGCCCGGTTTTGCTTTAAATAGTTTTGATTTGCATAATGTTAATCAAGCGCACCAAATGGGTTTTACCGGAAAAGGAGTGACCGTTGGCGTGATTGACGGCGGTTTTCAATTAGACCATCCGGAATTAAAAGACAATTTAATCAAAGTTTATAAAAATAGTTATTGGAGAAACTATCCCTCGCACGGCACGCACGTAGCCGGCATTATTGCGGCAACCCAAACCAATCATAAAAGTTATGGCGTGGCTTACAACTCTAAATTGGTGGGCTATGGCAATGTGGGTTCGGGCGGCAGTATCAATATGTTTAATGGTTATGATGTGAAAATCATCAACAATTCGCACAACGGTAATTATGGTTATTTGCGCGAGTATGCCAAACGCGATGTGTTGGTGGTTTATGCCGCCGGCAATAATGGGCAATTAAGACCGCATCACGCCACCAATCACGGAACCAGTTCTTCAAGCAATTTGGGGGCTTGGCTGACTGTTGGCAATGTGCATCAAATTTATTTGAATCGCGATGCCAATGGACAAATGTCTATGAGCACGCAAGCGGTTACTTCCGGCAATGGCACCAATTTGTGCGTGGGCGCCTCTTCTTCTTGCGTTATGGCAGCAGGCACATGGATTGAATCTTTAAATGTCAATAGCGGGCATACTTCCAAAAACGGCACTTCTATGGCTGCCCCTTTGGTGAGCGGTGTGGCAGCTTTGATTGCAGAAAAATACCCATTTATGGGCGGCAAACAAATTGCCGATGTGATTTTAAGCACCGCCAATAACAGTTACACTTTGGATAAAAAAATCTTTATTCGCGGCAAAGATATTATTTACATTGCCAATGACGAACATACTTTGGAATCCCATAAAACATTAACCATTGACAAAGTGCGTGCCGATTTGGCAGCGGTGTATGGCAATGATATTGCGCAAAAAGCCAATATCAATGCCAATTTAAGCAATGTGCACACTTATCGCCGAGAAGATTTATTCGGACAAGGCATTGTGGATGCGCAAAAAGCATTAAGCGGTTTGGCTTTGTTGGATGTCAATCGCTTAAAAGATACCGACCGCGAAAACGGCACCGCTTACTATACTTTGGACACCAAAGGTTATTCTGCTGTTTTTGAAAATGATATTTATGAGCGCAGATGGAATCCCGCCGACCATGATCAAAATACACAAAATTTAATCGGCAACAATATGCAATCGGTCAATGCCGGTTTGAAAAAACGCGGCGCAGGCATGTTGGGCATCAAAGGCAATTTGTTTTATGAAGGTCCCACTGTGATTGCGCAAGGTAGTCTTGCTTTAACCGGTCCCAAAGGGCAACAAGTTACAGGGGAAATTCACGTTCAACAAGAAGGCACTTTGCTCATTGGAACGGAAGTCTCTGCAAAAAAAAATGTTAAAAATGAAGGCAACATTCACGTGGGCAGTGAAGCGCAACCGGCTTTGTTAAGCGTTGCAGGCAATTTTGAAAATGAAGGCAAGCTCAGCATTGCTTCTTCTTCACAAGCGCAATCGCGCGTGGATATTCAAGGAGAATTCAAACAAACATCCGGCAGTGTGGATGCCGGCGCCTTAACTGTTGCCAATGGCAAAGCGCTTGGACATGGATTAAAAGCCAAATCGTATGCGGTCAGTGGGGGAGCTATTCATTACCAAATGCGCAATGCGGCGGCATTAACCCAAAATGTGCGTTTGGATTTAAATGGTTTGGAAACCCAGTTAAGAAATTTTGATTTGGTGACCTTGTCCAGCGGTTCGCACGCCATTCAATATACGCTTTCACCAGATGGCACAAGTGTTTTGGCAACAGTTGTGCCCAATGTTTATTCCGACTTTGAAAATGGCAATCGTTCCATGGCCAAAATGTTGGTTGGAATGAGCATGGATGCCTTGCCAGAGGATTATTCCATTTTTTTCCAAGATTTAAACGCGGCACCGTTTGTGGATTATCGTGCCACTTTGCAAGAAATCAACGATCTTTCGCATTTGGAAAGCAATGAATTGTTGCTTTCACTAGACAACCAAGAAATTTTAAGCAATGTATTGAATTTACAAAGTGCGCAACCGGGCATTGTGGCATCACCTCGTTATAGTTTTTTAAAAACAACGGGATTAAAAACTTACCGCTCCGGTTTTGATTTACACATCAATCAAAATATTCAACAAACCAAAGTCAGTGCCTTTTTCAATTACGACCAACTTTATGGCAATTTGGCAAGCAAAACTTTGGGATTGGGTGCGGCCATTTACCAAAACTTGCCTTTATTGAATGCCTTTGCGGGTGTGCGTTTTTCAATGGGACACAACACAGCCAAAAAGAACAGCACGTTGAAATACAACACGCGCAATATCCAAATTTTTGCAGGCGTAGATAAAAACATCGCCATCGGTCATGCTTTTTTGATGCCTACTTTTTATGTGAATTACCATCAATTTCATCAAGGACAAATTCAACATCCCGGCGTGTATTACCGCAGTTTGCCGATTTTCAACACTTTGCGCGCGGATTATCCTTCCAATAGTTTGTTTGCGCGCAGCATCCACGCCAAAAACACGCAGTTTGCATCGGTGAATATGGGTTTGACTTTCCAACAACATTTGAACAACACTTTGCGTTTGCGTTTGCATGGTTTTTATGAATACCGCGCGCTTGGCAAACAATTGAAAAGCATTGCCAGTTTGAATGATTACGCAGGCAGTTTTGTGCAAGTGTTGAATCTCAATCGCCATTATTTGCGTTTGGGCGCCGATTTGCATTATGAATCGCCCATTGACAAACTGGGCAACATTTATTTTGCCACTTTGGGTTTGACTTATGATTTTTCCTTGGAAGGACCGGCCAAATTTCACAATTACAATGGCTATTTGAAAGGCGGCATGCGTTTTTAAAATTCAATGCCAAAAATCCACGGTCAACGGAAATTTTTTTTGAAAAATTCTTTTACAATGCGCACATTTTGTTGAAAAAAGGCAAAAAAAGTGGATTCTTTTGTGCAATGGTTTCGCAATGTTTCCCCTTATATTCACGCATTTCGGGGCAAAATTTTTGTTATTTCATTGGGCGCAATGGCCTTGCAATCTTCCAATTTAAAATCCATTGCTTATGATATCAATTTGCTTTTGGGTTTGGGCATTCGCGTGGTTTTGGTGCATGGTGCGCGTTTGCAAATTGAAGAATTGTTAAAAGAGCGGCACTTGCCTTCGCAATACCACAAAACTTACCGCATTACCGATTCCCAAACACTAGAATGCGTTTTGAATGCCGTTGGCAGTTTGCAAATTGAATTAAGCGCATTGTTGTCGCAAGGGCTTGCCAATACGCCAATGGCCAATGCCAAAAATCGTGTAATCAGCGGCAATTTTATCACGGCGCAACCCATTGGCATTTTGGATGGCGTGGATTTGCAATACACCGGCAAAGTCAGAAAAGTAGATTCAGATGGCATTTTGGCGCAACTTTCTTTGGGCAATTTGGTTTTAATCAATACCGAAGGAATCTCGCCAACAGGCGAGATTTTTAACCTGGAAATGGCCGATGTTTCTCAAACCTTATCGTGCGCCATCAAAGCCGAAAAATTGATTTTTTTAACGCAAGGCAAAGGCATTTTTGATGAAAACGGCGCCTTTTTGGATGCCTTAACCACAGATGAATTGCGTCATCTTAATTTAAAACAAACACCCAAAGACATTGTGCATTGCATTCCCAATGCCATTGTCGCTTGCGAAAAAGGCGTATCGCGCGTGCATTTTGTGCCTTTTCAAGTGGAAGGCGCATTGTTAAAAGAACTTTTCACGCACGATGGCATTGGTTCGGTAATCACTCAAGAATCCTTGGAAAATATCCGTGAAGCGCGCCAAGATGATATTGCCTCCATCATTGCCATTATTGAACCGCTAGAAAATGCCGGCGTGTTGGTGCCGCGTCCCAGAGAAATTTTGGAGCGCGAAATTGAACATTTTTCCATTATGCTGCACGACAACATTGTGGTAGGCTGCGCCGCCCTTTACATTCAAAAACAAAGCCAACATGAACCCAAAATGGCAGAATTGGCTTGCCTTGCGGTGCGTGATGACCAAAGACAATGGGGTTATGGCGAACAACTGATGCGGCGCATTGTTATGCGCGCCAAAGCCAGTGGCGTTGAAAAATTATTTGTTTTAACCACCCAAACAGAGCATTGGTTTATGGAACGCGGTTTTGATTTGGGCAAAGTAGAAGACTTGCCACAATGCAAACGCCAATTGTATAACTTACAAAGAAAATCCAAAGTGTTGTTTAAAAATTTATAAAAAATTTGGGGTTGACCGTGGATTTTTTTATAATTTATTTTTAATTTTCGTTTTTTTGTTTTTTTATGTTGCATTTGAATAATATTGACCGCGCATCGGCCAAGGCTATTTTAAAAGAAAGCCAACACGCTTTTTTTGCCAAAAACGAAAATTTAAATGTGCATGCTTATTCCAACGCCATTGTGCGCCAAGGTTTTGCTTATGCAGGCGTTTGGCACAATGAACAACGCTTGCCGCACACGTGGTTGCATCGCGGTTTTGAACACGAACCGTTGGTGCTCAATGGGCATTGTGATTGCGCCAACCCCCCCCCTCAAAAGAAAACATGATTCATGAAGACGTTGTTTTTGTGGGTTCTTTTAATGCATGTTGGGGGCATGAAATTACCGACCATGTGAAACATTTTTGGTTTTATTTTAATGAACATTATCAGCATTTAAAACATTTAAAATTGATTTACACTTTAATTTTTGATAAAAAACCAACGCATAATTTTTTTGAATTATTAGAATATCTTGGCATTCATCAAAAACAATTACAATGCATTGAAAAACCCACGCAATTTAAAACCATTTATGTGCCGGATGAATGTTTTTTTTATGATTTAAATTTAAAATGCCGCCGCTACACCAAAGAATACATTGAAATTTTAAATAAACTGCCTACTTTTGAAAATCAAAATACGCCTAAAAAAATATATTTTTCACGCACCCAAACCAATTGTTGGAAAGATTACAACGAATTAGAATTAGAAAACTTTTTTAAAAATCAAGGATTTTCTATTTTTTATCCCGAAAAATTAAATTTTAAAGAAGAACTCACTTTATTACAAAATGCCGAAGTTTTTGCCGCAACAGAAGGCTCTATTGCGCACAATGTGGTATTTTGTAAAAATTTAAAAAACGCTTTAATTTTAAGAAAATGCGCGCATTTTACACAATATCAATTAACCTTAAATTCTTTATTGCCCAATCAAACCAATATTGTTTATATCAATTGCGGTTATTCTCCTTTTGCAGATCGTGCACCCGAATGGTGGATTGGTCCATTTTTTATGTATGAATCCAATTATTTGCGCCGTTATTTTCATTTGAAACCCAAATTTTTTCCATTATTTAAATTTTTAAAATTGCATTGGAAACTTTTAAAAGAAATGCCATTCAAAAAACGATTGTCTTTTTTAGACCATACATTTTTGGGATGGAGCCATCCTTTTCGCGCACAATTAAAAATTGGAACACGCATCAAACA
>JBNMHE010000119.1:0-5559 GCA_050872585.1 Rhodocyclales bacterium
AAATAACCCTTTGCTTTAACCAGATATTCTTTGACGCCTTGCGCAGTTTCATCATCAAGCGTGGCGTAATCAAAGTTTTGCGATTCTTCTTCGGCATTGATGTAGTTGGTGATGTCCTCACTGATAAAGCGGTAAAAAGAGTGATTAAAACATAAGCCTTAAAATCCCATCCATCCACGCTGCCACGCAATTCATTGGCAATTGCCCAAATGGTTTTGTGCAGCTCGGCTCTTTGTTTTTCACGCATTGTTGACTCCTTTTAAGCATCATTATTTTTTAAAATGGCAAGCTTACAACAAAAACCAAAAAACGTTTGATTTTTTAAAAAAACACCAGCAAAAAATGAAGATTTTCCACGGTCAACCGCAAAAAAATTTTAAAATAGCGCTTCTTTTCGCTTTTTTTGACTGCCACCACAATGCTCAGTTACCGCCATTTTTTCCACGCTGGCAATCACGCCGATTTATTAAAACATTTTGTTTATGCAAAATGTTTGGAATTATTATTAAAAAAAGAAAAAGCGCTTTTAATAATAGATACGCACGCCGGCGCAGGTTTTTATTCTTTGGAAAATAACAAAGAATGGCAAAATGGCGTGGGGAAAATATACAACCAAGAACTGCCCAAAACGGCGCAATATTATAAAAATTTGATTCAAAAATATTTGCCAAAATATTATATTGGCTCGCCTTTCATTGCCCAAGATTTTTTAAGAGAACAAGATAAACTTTATTTGTTTGAAAAACACCCAACCGATTTTGAAATTTTAAAAAAAAATACAAAAAAACAAAACAATATTTTTATTTTAAAAGAAAATGGTTTTGATGCCTTAAAAAAATTATTACCACCGCCATCACGCCGCGGAATTGTTTTAATTGACCCACCTTATGAAACTTTAAGCGATTATGAAAATATTATCACCGCTTTGAAAGAAGGTTTAAAACGTTTTCAAACGGGTGTTTATCTATTATGGTATCCAATACTTAATAAAAAAGAATCCGCACAATTGCCCAAACGTTTATTAAAACTTTCTCAACAAAATTATTTAAATATACAATTTAAAACCAAAGAAAAAAATGATGGTTTTGGATTATTCGGCAGTGGCGTTTTTATTATCAATCCGCCCTTTCAATTATTTGAAACCGCCCAAGAAATTTTACCCATTTTTTCAAATTATTGTGCGATGGATTTTGAAATCAACGCACATATTCTTTAAAAGGAGATGACTATGGCCATTTTTATTTTGGATGATTTTCAACCCATTTTTGATTCTTCCGTTTGGATTGCTGAAAGTGCAGAACTCATTGGCAAAATTATTTTAAAAGAAAATTCTTCTGTTTGGCCAAAATGTGTTATTCGTGGTGACGGCGAAGAATATATTGAAATTGGCGCAGGCACAAACATTCAAGATAATTCGGTGTTGCATTATGATTTAAATTTTCCTTTAATTATTGGCGAAAATGTAACGGTTGGGCATCAATGTTTATTACACGGTTGCCAAATCGGCAATAATTCTTTAATTGGAATGGGGGCAACTATTTTAAATGGTGCCAAAATCGGCAAAAATTCAATGGTTGGTGCGCGTTCTTTAATTACCGAAAATAAAACATTCCCAGATGGTGTTTTAATTAAAGGCAGCCCAGCCAAAGTGGCGCGAGAATTAACAGCGGATGAAATTGCCTATATTGCAACCATTGCCACACATTACCAACAAAATGCGGCACGTTTTAAACGTGGTTTAAAACAAATTTCCACGGTCAACCCAAAATAATTTTGAAAAACAATGGAACATTTTGAGCCAGCCTTTCAAAAAGCACAAACATACAGCCTTTATTTTAAAAATCTTTTAATTCGCAAACCCGAATTAAAAGATTTTTTAAAGGCAAATTTTTCAAATTATTTGAATGTTTCGGCATTATTTATAAAAACAGATTTTCAAAATGATTTGGAAATAAAATCTTATTTGCGCCAAATTCGCCAAAAAACAATGGCGCATTTAATACTTCGGGATTTAAATAATTTAGCACCTTTAAATGAAGTTTTTGAAACAATGACAAGTTTGGCGGAATATTCTATTCAAACCGCTTTAAATTATGCAAAAAATAAATTATCCAAAAAATACGGCGAACCGCAAAGCGATTTTAAAGATTTAATTGTGATTGGAATGGGAAAATTAGGCGGAAAAGAATTAAATGTTTCCTCCGATATTGATTTAATTTTTCTTTATTCTAATGAAGGTGAAACAAGTGGAAATAATGGAAAAAACAAGATAGAACATTTTGAATATTTTAATAAAATTGGCAAATTACTCATTCAATTATTAAACGATATCACAGACGATGGGCAGGTTTTTAGAGTGGATATGCGCTTGCGCCCAAATGGCGAATCGGGCGCACTGGTGATGTCTTTTTTGGCTTTGGAACATTATTTTATTAAAGAAGGCAGAGAATGGGAGCGTTATGCATGGATTAAAGCGCGTATTTTAAATCAAAACACCAATGAAAAAATAAAACAAGAATTAAAAAACATTGTTCAACCTTTTGTTTTTAGAAAATATTTGGATTTTGGCGCCATCAATGCCATGCGCGATTTGCACGCACAAATTCGCCGTGAAGTTTTAAAAAAAGACCGCATAGACGATATTAAATTAGGCGCGGGAGGTATTCGCGAAATTGAATTTATTGCGCAAGTATTTCAGCTTATTCGTGGTGGGCGTTATACCGATTTACAAACCCGCGCCACATTAAATGTTTTGCCACAAATTAAAAAACACGATTTTTTATCTGAAAAAGCCGTAGATGATTTAATCTCTGCTTATTGTTTTTTAAGAAAATTAGAACATTTTTTGCAATATACCAACGACCAACAAACGCATCGCTTACCCACCGATTTAAAAGAAAAAAATAATCTTGCACATTATTTAAATTTTAATTCTTATGATGATTTTTTAATTTTTTTAAATCACCACAGGGAGATTGTTAAAAAACATTTTGATTCTATTTTCAAAGCACCAGAATCAGAATCTGGCGGATTATTAGAATTGTGGTTTTCGCCCGAAGAACATATTGAAACATTTAAATCATTGGGTTTTCAAAACACCAATGAAGTTATTCGGCAAATTCAAGAAATTCGGCATTCCAAACGTTTTTTATCTTTATTGGATTCTAACCGCGCGCGTTTTGAAGCCGTGGTGCCGCTTTTAATTGAACAAGCCGCAAACACGCCCTGCCCCGAGCAAAGTTTTTCGCGCGCCCTTTTCTTTTTGGACAATATCGCCAAAAAAGGCGCGTATTTGGCGCTGTTGCAACAATTCCCACTTGCCTTGCAACGCGTTGTAACCTTGCTTGGCGCATCCAGTTGGGCAGCAGATTATTTGAATCGTTATCCTTTGTTGTTGGATGAATTGATTGACCCGCGCTTGTATGAAGCTAGCCTGAATTGGGCAGAATTTCAAGAAGAATTAAACGAAGGCTTAACCGCTGCAAAGGGCGATGCCGCAAGAGAAATGGACATTTTGCGCGAAGCGCACCACGCCGAGCTTTTTCGCATTTTGGCAAAGGATTTGGCAGGGCTTTACACCATTGAACGCGTTTCCGATTTTTTAAGTGAATTATCGGATAGATTATTACAAACCACTTTAAAATGCGTCTGGCAAACAATAAAAAATCGGCACTGCGATAGCCCACACTTTGCCATTATCAGTTATGGAAAATTGGGCGGCAAAGAATTGGGTTATGCCTCCGATTTGGATTTGGTTTTTTTGTTTGATGATGCGCATCCCGATGCTTTTGAACATTATGCGCGCTTGGCGCAACGCTTGACCACTTGGCTTTCTTCGCGCACCAATGCGGGCGGTTTGTTTCAAATTGATTTGCGCCTTCGCCCCAATGGCGAATCGGGCTTGATTGTGTTGCCTTTTTCCGCTTTTCAAAAATACCAAAATGAAAACGCTTGGGTGTGGGAACACCAAGCGCTAACACGTGCGCGTTTTTCAGCAGGCGACTTTGAACTTGGCAACAAGTTTGAAAATTTGCGCATTGCCATTTTGCAAAAAAAACGCAATGCCCTTGTTTTAAAAGAAGAAATTTTAAAAATGCGGCAAAAAATTTCCGCACACAAAGCGCAAAAAAATCCTGATTTTTTTGATTTAAAACACGATTCGGGCGGCTTAATTGATGTGGAATTTATGGTGCAATATCTTGTTTTAAAACACGCACACCAACACGCCGAACTAACCCAAAACGCTGGCAACATTGCGCTTTTGATGCGTTTGGGCGATGCGGGCATTATTGAGCCGAACGCCGCTGCCCTTGCTGCCAACGCTTACCGCGATTACCGCCGTCGCCAACATTTTTTGCGTTTAAATGATATTCAAAACAGCATTGTGCCTTTTTGCGAGGAATTAAAAAATCACGCACAATCGGTGCAACATTTATTTCAACAGGTTTTTCAATCAATCCACGGTCAACAGTAATTTTTTTTTAAAAAAAGGAAAAAAATGAATCATCATTTAATTAGTTTTTTGGTTATTTTTTACAACCAACAAGATTATGTTGAAAATGCGTTAAATCATATTTTAAACATTCAAATTCCAAAAGGTTTTGAACGCGAAATTTTAATTGGCGATGACGGCTCAACAGATCACACACAAAAAATTATTCAAAATTATTTAAAAAAATACAAAGAAATGCAACTTTTTATTATGCCACGCAACAAAACAACCGACCCTTCCAAACGTTCGGGAGAAAATCGGTTGAATTTATTAAAACATGCAAAAGGAATTTATTTTTGCATTTCCGATGGCGATGATTATTATTCTAATAATCAATGGATTTTAAAAGCCATTTCTATTTTAAATAATGATTTAAATTTATCTATTGCGGCATTTCAACATGAAATTATCAATGAAAATAATGAAAAAAATCCTTCAACCACTTTGAATTTAAAAAATGGAAAACACAATATTGTGGAATATATTCAAACCCAAACTTATACACATGCCGCTGCTTGCCTTTTTAGAACACCCAATTTAAAACAATTGGACTTTTTAATTCAAATGAATTCTTTTGTGGATACGCATATTGTTTTGTCTTTTTTAACTTTTGGTGATATTTATATTACACAAGAAATTGTTTATTCTTACAAAGCCAATGGAGGCATTTGGTTAAGTTACAATGAAGCCGAACAACATTTAAGAATTGCTTTGAGTTTTTGTTTTTTAAGTTATTATTTTCCACAATACCAAAAAGAATTTAAAAAAACACATTTTCATTCTTTGGTTTTTTTATTTGAAAATCGCCAACATTTTTGGGAATTATTAAAAATTAAAGAAGAAAAATCAATTTATTACAAAGAACAATTCAAGCAACCTATTAACTTATTATTAAACCAAATTTTAAATTTTGATTCTTTAAATTCCAAGGATAAAAAAATAATTCAAAATTTTTTTAAAGGGTTGTTATTTTTAAAAATAAAAAAGAAAATAAAAAATAGTATTGATTTAAAAAATTATTACCTCAATGGAATAAAATACAAGATTAAAAAAATAATACATAATAA
>JBNMHE010000120.1:0-5479 GCA_050872585.1 Rhodocyclales bacterium
AAAAAATCCACGGTCAACGAAAAAAAATTTTCAACAATCCAAACTGCATCAATGCGAGCGGTCTTGAATGAGTTGCGCTTTGACTTTGGGAAGTTGGCCGGATAATTGTATTTTCAACTCACGGCGCATAACTTGCGTGTTGATATCCGTTAGCCACATGCCATTGACATTCAAATTGGGCGAGACGGAAAAATCCGCATTCACCAAAAGTTGCCCGGCGTTCATATTGATAATGCGGGCGTTTAAGGTTTTTTTGTGCCACTCACCGCGCGTTTGCAACTTAGCAAAACCGATGGGTTCAATCATCGTCACTTGATTGGTGCGCAAAATATCGGGCAAATTCATCGCAACAAATTTGCCGTTGTAAATGCTCAAATCAAATTTCAACAACAGATTCTTCCACATGGTGTGCCAATTTTGTTGGGCTTGATTGGAAGTTAATATGATTTTGCCGGAAATGGTGCCATCCAAAGGCACGCCCGGCGCCAAATGGCGACCCAATACTTTTAAAGACATCACAGAAACATTGCCGTTGGCGTTTAATTGAAAACCTTTTTTCCAATTGATTTTCATTGCGCCTTCAATTCGGCCATCAAAAACGCCCACATTGGTTTGGGGCAAATCCAAACCTTCTTCGGTTAAAAGTCCTTGCGCGCGCACACCGATAAAACGCATGGTCTTGCCCAAAGGTTTCCAATCTTGTGCTTGAAAATCCACATTCAACGCGGTTTTGGAATCCGATGGTGTTAAAGTGACATTCCAACCCAATTCAGGTTCAAATGCCACCCATTTTTTTAATTGGCCATCTGGTGCAAAATGAATTTCCGCTTTGCTGAAATTAAAATTGCCTTGCGGCGTTTTGAGCGACACATCGTTGAGTTGCCAAAAATTAAACGGCGTGCGATTTTGTCCCAAATTAGAACGCCAAGTTTGCGTAAAACGGAACAAATCCTCCACGCTTAAACTCACGCCAGAAAGTTGCAATTTGGTATCCGCACCCCATTGTGCGCCATTTGCCCATGCTTTAATTAGGGAAAGAAAATCCACTTGCGCTTCATTGACCACAAAACTGGATTCTTTTTGTGAATTGGTTTGCACATCGCCAATGCCTTGTATGCGCAAATAAGGTTCTTCGCCCCATTGCATAGACATACTGGCAATTTGCACATCGCGCTCCAACAAAAGCGAAAGTTGTGAAGCAAATTGATTGCGCAACATATTGTAAGGAAAAAAGAAAATTCCCAATATCGCCAAAATCAACAAAATCACCAATGTTTTGGCAGTGCGGTTAATAATGGTGACGTGCAGCGGGCGCGCTTGACGTTCGGCTTCCATGCGTGCGGCATTTTTAAAGGCGGCGCGGCGTTCGTGAAAAATGGCTTCTTGCGCTTTTAATTCTGCTTCAATTTCGGCTGCCGTGCGCGTATCTACTGGTTTGGGCGGCGGTGGCGGCGGCAGATTTTTTTTAACCTTTTTCTTTTTCGCCTTTTTTTCAGGTTTGGCATAAGGATTGGGAATATCGCCCGAGGCAGAAACATTGTTTCCGGCTTCTGCCATTAGTTTTGCCAAAAGCGCATCGGATTGCGCATGGTTTGCCGAACTGCTTGCCTCTTGTGGCGGAATGCTTGGCGGCTTGCTGGACGATGGCGCCAAATAAATAAAACCCTGCAATTCCAACTCCATCAAGGCTTTTTTAACATCGGCGGTGCTACCCAATTTTTTGATAATGCCTTCTTCGGTTTGCACGCCATCCACTTGCATCAAAACCATACGCATTGCGCGGTTTTCAATCAAATCCAAATTTTGGCAGGCTTTGTTGCCGTCCGGTGTGCGGCGAAAAATTCTTTCACTCATCATTATTATGGTCTTGCAAAACTACAAATTTTGCATTATGCCCTAAAACATTAAAAGATTTTAAAAATTTTGGGCGGCAACATATTCCAACAAGGGGCGCTCTTTTTTTGCCACTTGCACACGCAAGGCTTTTTCAGGATAAAACAAAACAATGCGCTCATCTTTTTCTTCTCTTACATTCGCTTTGCCAAAGCGTTGCACAATGTCTTCTTCCGTTAAGCGCACGTTCGGAATCACAGAAACAGCGGCAATTTTGCGGTTTAGCGCAGCGGTTTTATCGGTTTGGGCAAGTGCAATTTTTCGTGCGCCGCTTTTTAACACCTCGCTTTTTGGTGCGCGTTGCACCATTTGTTCCAATTCCAAAGGCGATGCCGCCAAGCTCAACACAACCTTGGCGTCCACAAAACCGAGTGATAATTTGTTGTAAAACACTTCCAACTGCGCATCGGCGTTTTCCTTTTGCGGCGTGGTGATGATGGCGATATCAAAATCATCGCCCCAACGCTCTTTCCAATGAAACAATGCCGCTTCGCCCAAAACAATGCCAAAGGCTTGCGTTTTGCCGTTTTGGATTGTTACATTCCACGGAAAAAACGGGTTGGGCGGCGCTTTGGGCTCGGTTAAACCCAAAAAAGGAAATGTAAAAGGCAAAAGTAAAAAAGCAACAAGCAACAATGTGCCGATAAAAAATTTTTTCATTTTTCCACGGTAAACCGAAAATTTTTTTGAAAAAGACTGCGCCCAAACATTCTTAAAAAATCGCTTTTTTTTAAGGTTGGGCGATGATGAAAAACGTCAAAATCAACATTTTCTATTTTATCCAAAATGCGCAAAACGCCTTGAATGGTCAAGCGAATTTCAAAGCCAAAACGCTCTGGCAAATCAAAAACAAGCGCTGCGCCATTTTGCGCAAAATCTCTGGCACGAGCCACTTGTTTTTTCATGAGCGCCCGAAAAGCCGGCGTTATTTTGCCTTGCAAAATATCCGATTCCAAAACGCCAAAATCTGCCATTTCATCTTGTGGCAAATAAATGCGGTTTTTTTGGGCATCAATGGCCACATCTTGGCAAAAATTCGTCAACTGCAAAGCGGTGCAAATATCTGCCGAACGCCGCAAATTTTCAGCGGATGCAACTTTAAAAAGTTCCAACATTAAAACGCCCACAGGCACGGCGGAATAGCGGGCATAAGCCAAAACTTGCGCTTCATTTTGGTAGCGCTTTTTTGTAATGTCTTGCAAAAAAGCGCTCAGCAAATCGCAAAAAGGTTGAATGGGCAAAGAATGTTGTTGAATGGCAAGATTTAAATTTTGAAAAATGCTTTGATAAAACGGTTCTGAAAAATCAAAATCATTTTGCCGATTTTCAATTTTTTTCAACGCATTTTGAAAATCGTTTAACAAGGCAATTCGGCGAGAATCGGGCGCAAATTGCGGCTCATCGGCAAAATCGTCTGCCGTTCTGGCAAAATGGTAAATGGCTACAACCGCTTGCCGCACGTGCGGCGGCAAGATTTTGGAAGCCACAGGAAAATTTTCATAATGATTAACCTTTTTCACATTCGCTATTGTAATGCCAACCAATCCTTTTCAAAAAAAGAGCGTTTTCCCAGCGCCACAAAAAGCTCGGGACGATTTAAATGGTTTGGTTGCGGTAAGCCAAATAATCAATGTGGATTTGTTGTTGGATGCTTACACCCACGGCATTTTTCCGTGGGAAGTCAATCACCACGGCGTTTTTTGGTTTTCGCCTGACAAGCGAATGGTTTTAAACCCTTGCGATTTTAAAATTTCAAAATCCTTTGCCAAAACGCTGAAAAAAAATGCTTTTGAAGTTCGGGCAGATTGTGATTTTCACGCCATCATCCGTTGTTGCGCCAAGCGGCGCAATGGTGAATCCACGTGGATTGTGGCAGAAATCATCCAAGCTTATGAAGAATTGTTTGCTTTAAACATTGCGCATTCTTTGGGCATTTATTTAAACGGAGCGCTTGTTGGTGGGCTTTACGGCGTGCAAATTGGGGAAGTTTTTAGCGGCGAATCCATGTTTTTTTTAAAACCCAATGCCTCCAAAATTGCCGTTTTTACGCTTTGCCAAAATGCCCAAAAGTTGGGTTTTTCTTTGATTGATTGCCAAGTGCCTTCCGAACATTTTTTAAAATGGGGAGGCAAAATCACCAGGCGTTCCAACTTTTTGGAAATGATTAAACCTTTAACCAAAAACATCGCACCACAACAATGGATGTTGTAAATCCACGGTCAACTTCAAAAAAATTTTTAAATTTTCAAAAAAATTGTGCGTTGACCGTGGAAAATCATCATTCATTCGCAGGTTCAAAGCGTGCCAAAACATAAGTGGTCATACTTTTTGCCAACACTTCTTTGCCGGAAAAAATTTTCCAAGTTTCTTCATTGCTGTTGGCTTCCAGCATAGATTCCGTGCAAGTTACAATTTCAATTTTGGGATTCAAAGCCTTGGCGGTATCCACCATTTGTTGCACATTCACCGGATGTTGCGTTGACACCACCAACATAGCGGCATTGGCAATGTGCGCTTGAATTAAAACGGCTGGGTCGGTGGCATCGCCCGCCACGGCGGAATAGCCTTCTTTTCTTAAACTCTCTACCGTTTCACGATTTTGTTCGGCCACCACAAAAGGAATGCTGTGCGCATTTAAATTCATTGCAATTTTTTGCCCCACTTGCCCGTAACCCACCAAAACCACTTGACCTTTTAAATATTGCACTTCGGTGTTTTGCGGGAGTTCGGCAAGTTGGTCTTGGCGTTGTTCCAAAGCTCTGGCATAAGCCGAATGCGCCAAAATCCAACGTTGCAAAGGGCCAACACAGGCAAAAACCACCGGGTTTAAAGCAATGGAAATCAATGCGCCTGCCAAAACCAAACTCAAAGAATCGGCTGGCAAAAGTTTTAAACTAATGCCCAAACCCGCCAAAATAAACGAAAATTCGCCAATTTGCGCCAAACTAGCAGAAACGGTTAATGCCGTGTGCAAAGGATATTTCAACAACAACACAATAAAACACGCCGCCAAGGATTTGCCAAAAATAATAATGCTGACCACACCCAAAACGTGCCAAGGTTGGCTAAGCAAAATTTCCGGCTTAAACAACATTCCCACGGCAACAAAAAACAAAACGGAAAAAGCATCACGCAAAGGCAAAGATTCTTCTGCCGCACGGTGCGAATATTCCGAGCCACGCATCACCATTCCAGCAAAAAAAGCGCCCAAGGCTTCGGATACGTGAAACAACGTTGCCGCCAAATACGCAATGCCAATGGCAATGGCAACCACCGCCAAGGTGAATAATTCCCGAGAACCTGTTCGGGCAACTTGCAACAAAATCCACGGCAAAATGCGCTGCCCCGCCACCAACATCACGGTTACAAAGGCGCTGACTTGCAAAAGCGTCTCACCCAAAATGGGCAACAAGGTTTGCCATTGAAAATCATTTTCCCCGCTTTGTTGCAAAATGGTTGCCAAGGGCGGCAACAACACCAACACCAACACCGTTGCCAAATCTTCGGTAACCAACCAACCCACCGCAATTTTGCCTTTGATGCTTTGCAACAAATCTTTGGATTCCAAGGCTTTTAACAAAACCAC
>JBNMHE010000121.1:0-5471 GCA_050872585.1 Rhodocyclales bacterium
AATGTGGCGCCCGGCATTGCCGAAGCGCTTGTTGCCACGGCAATTGGTTTGTTTGCGGCAATTCCAGCGGTTTTGGCGTATAACCGTTTTTCACACAACATTGACCGTCTTGCCATTCGCTTTGAATCGTTTATGGAAGAATTTTCTAATATTCTTCAACGGCAAATGCGTTAAAGGAAAAAACCATGGCAAAGAAACGCCGCTTGCAAAATGAAATCAACGTGGTGCCTTATATTGACGTGATGCTTGTTTTGTTGGTGATTTTTATGGTTACCGCGCCGATGATGAATACCGCAAGCATTGATTTGCCCAGCGTTGCGCAATCGCCACAAGTATCCAGCGTTCCGTTGGAAATTGTGATTCACGAAGATTCATCGCTTGGTTTAATTGACCGCGACAACAATCAACAAGAAGAACGTTTAAACGAAGCGGATTTGATTATGCGCCTAAAAACGGCGCAAAGCGGCACACCGCGTGCGGTGGTGATTGCGGGCGATAAAAACGTGAAATACCAAGTGATTTTGTCGGTAATGGAAAAATTGCAAAACGCCCAAATTCAAAAGGTTGGGTTATTGGTGAAATCGGCAGGCGGCTAACAAAATGGAAAAAAATCCACGCGCCCTGTTGTTGAGTGCTTTGGTGCATATTGTGTTGTTAGCCGCATTGTTTTTGGGTGTGCAGTGGAAAACTGAAAAAAATTCTGCGTTGACCGTGGATTTGTGGACGCCGCAAGCATTAAATTCGATTGAATTGCCCAACAAAGCAATTCCAACGCCAAAACCAGAACCCAAACCCGCGCCAAAACCAAAACCAGAACCCAAACCGATTCCAAAACCCGAACCCAAACCCAAAGCCGCTGAACCACCAAAACCGGCGGTTTCTGACCCTGAAATTCGCTTAAAAGAAGAAAAACGTTTGGCAGAAGAAAAACGAATCGCCGAAGAAAAACGCATTGCCAAAGAGAAAAAAATCGCCGAAGAAAAACGTATTGCCGAAGAGAAAAAACGCGCCGAGGAAAAACGTTTAGCCGAGGAAAAACGTTTAGCCGAAGAAAAACGTATTGCCGAAGAAAAGCGCTTAGCCGAAGAGCGCCGCAAAGAAGAAGCTGCCGCCGCGCGGCGCGCGCATTTAAAAGGTTTGCGTGAAATGGCAGGCAGTGAATCCAGAGAACGCGCGCTGTTGAACGCGGGTTACATTGAAAAAATTCGCCTTAAAATCAAAGGCAATGTAACCTTGCCACCCAATATTGCGGGAAATCCAACAAGTGTTTTTGAAGTCACGCAATTGCCAACGGGCGAAGTGGTGAATGTGCGCCTAATGCGCACCAGCGGCATTGAAACCTTGGATGCCGCCGTGCAGCGCGCCATTTACAAATCTTCGCCCTTGCCCAAACCAGATGATCCTTCTTTGTATGAACGGATTTTAACGATTGAATATCGCCCCTTGGATTAAGAGTAGAATATGCACCTATGAATACGATGAAATATTTTTTGGCAGGCGTTTTGAGCGCCTTGACATTTTCCGCCGCACAAGCGCAACTGACCATTGAAATCACAGGCGCAGGCGCCGAACAGTTGGCTATTGCCATCGCGCCTTTTGACGGCATGGATCATCCCAAAAACGCCGAAGTGGTTGAGACCATCAAAAGCGATTTAACACGCAGCGGGCTTTTCCGTTTGGTGAAATTTGAGCGCGCGGGTTTGAACGAAGAATCGCTGCCCGATTATGAAAGTTTCAAAAGCGGCGGCGTGGATGCACTGGTGGTTGGACGTTTGGCAACAGCACCCGATGGCAGAATTGAAGCGCGTTTTCGTTTGCATGATGTGGCAAGCGCTTCGCCTATTGCTGGCAAAGCGTTGATTACCACGCCTGAGCAATCAAGGCTTTTGGGGCATCATATTGCTGATGAAATCTACGAAAAGCTAACGGGTGAAAAAGGCATTTTTTCAACACGCATTGCTTATATCGTCAAAACAGGTGCGCAATATCGCCTGCAAATTGCCGATTCTGACGGACAAAATACGGTTAGCGCTTTGGTATCCACCGAACCCATTATTTCGCCCACCTTTTCGCCCGATGGCCAACATATTGCCTACGTTTCTTTTGAAAAGAAAAAACCGGTGATTTACACCCACAACCTGCACAGCGGCACGCGCAGCATTTTGGCGAATTTTAAAGGTTCTAATTCTGCGCCTGCTTATTCGCCAGACGGCTCGCGTTTGGCGATTGTGCTCTCCAAAGATGGCAATTCGCAAATTTACACGGTAAATGCCAAAGGTGGCGATTTGGTGAGGATGACGAATTCCCGCGGCATTGACACCGAACCGCATTTTTCAGCCGATGGCGCTTGGATTTATTTTACTTCGGACCGCGGCGGTAATCCGCAAATTTACAAAATGCCATCAAGTGGCGGAGCCGCTTCGCGGGTTACCTTTGAAGGCAATTACAATGTTTCTCCCCGACCATCACCCGATGGCAAAAGTTTGGCTTTTATTACGCGTCGCGATGGACAATTTCAGCTTGCCGTGTTGGATTTTGCAAGCAATCAAGTGCAAATCTTAAATAACAGTGGCAAAGACGAATCGCCTTCTTTTGCGCCCAATAACCGTTTTATTGTGTTTGCCACACATGAAAATGGCAAAGGCGTTTTGAATATGGTATCGGCAGATGGCAGAATGAAACAACGTTTGAGCGCCACATCTGGTGATATTCGCGAACCTGCTTGGGGACCTTATCGGTAGAAAGGAAAAAACAATGAAAAAACAACTTTTGGGCATTTTTTTAGCCGTTTTTGTAAGTGCTTGTTCCACCACATCCAATGTGCAACAATCGCCAATTGAATCGCGTGGCCAAGGACAACGCACGCAAACACAAGGCATGGTGGATGCCAACGGTTTACCACTTATTTTAAGTAGTCCAGAAAGTGTTTTATCCGAACGCAGTATTTATTTTGATTTAGACCGCTACGAAGTGCGCGAAGAATACCGCGCGCTTTTGGGCGAACACGCCAAGTTTTTAAAGGAAAATCCGCAATTTTTAATGCTTATCCAAGGCAACACAGATGAACGCGGCAGCAGCGAATACAACTTGTCGCTCGGGCAAAAACGCGCCAACGCCGTGCGCCGCGTTTTAACCTTATTGGGTGTTGATGAGGCGCAATTGGAGTCTGTTAGCCTTGGCAAAGAAAAACCGCGCGCATTGGGGCATAACGAAGCGGCGTGGGCAGAAAATCGCCGTGCGGATTTGCTCTACCGCGCGCCAAGCGGCAGGGGAGAATTTTAAATGCGCGTTTTTGCTTTATCGTCTTTCATCGCTTTAACGCTTTTTTCTGCCAACGCTACTGCGGGCTTATTTGACGACCAAGAAGCACGCCGCTTGGCAAGTGAAGCCAAACAACAAGCCAATTCGCGCTTTGAACAACAAACGGAATCCTTGTTGGAATTTGCAACCCAAATTCAACAGCAAGCCGATGAAATCGCCACGCTGCGCGGGCAAATTGAAACCTTGCAATACGAATTGGAACAAAGCAAAAAACGCCAACAAGATCTTTATTTGGATTTGGATAACCGCTTGCGCCGTTTTGAATCGGGCGGCGCGGCACCTGCTGAAACGGCAAACACTGCCGCGCCTTCGCCATTTTCCAACAACGCGGCACATTTGCAAAACGCACCTGCTGTTCCAACCACAACCGTGAATGAAACCGCGCAATACGATGCCGCGCTTGCCGACTTCAAAGCCGAACGCTACAAAAAAGCGGCGCAGGGTTTTCAAAGTTTTGTCAAGCGTTTTCCCAATAGCCCGCTTTTTGTCAAAGCGCATTATTGGCTTGGCACGAGTTTTTACGCCCAAGGGCAATGCACCAAATCCATTGCGGCGCATCAAGTGGTCATTGAACGCTTTCCTGATTCTGAAAATGCGCCTGATTCTTGGCTTTCCGTTGCGCTTTGCCAGCAAGAACTCGGCAATATGGGTAGTGCTCGCCGCTCGCTTAATCAATTGGTTAAAAAATATCCGAATCATCCAGCGGCACAAACCGCCAAAGAACGTTTGAAACAAATGGCAAACGAATGAAAAAAATCCACGGTCAACCGATTGTTTTTTTCAAAAAAATAATCGGTTGACCGTGGATTTTTTTAAATTAAACCATTACATATTTTGAATAAGCGCTTGGCCAAAATCGGAGGTGGAAACTTCTTTGGCGTTTTCCATCAAACGTGCAAAATCGTAAGTCACCACTTTTTGGACAATGGTTTTTTCCATCGCCGCGATGATTAAATCCGCCGCTTCAACCCAACCCAAATGGCGCAACATCATCTCCGCACTTAAAATTAAAGAACCGGGATTAACCTTGTTTTGCCCAGCGTATTTGGGCGCAGTGCCGTGAGTGGCTTCAAAACAAGCATAATCATCCGAAATGTTGGCGCCCGGAGCAATGCCAATGCCGCCCACTTCTGCCGCTAAGGCATCCGAGATGTAGTCGCCATTCAAATTGGTGGTGGCAATCACATCGTATTCTTTGGGACGCAACAAAATTTGTTGTAAAAAATTATCCGCAATGGCGTCTTTAATTGTGATTGCGCCAAAATCAGTTGGAATTTCGCACCACGGCCCTTCACCAATGGTTTTGGCGTTAAATTCTTCACGCGCAATTTTGTAAGCCACATCACGAAACAAACCTTCGGTAAATTTCATAATATTGCCTTTGTGCACAATGGTTACCGATTTTCTTTTGTTGGCAATGGCATAACGAATTGCCGCGCGCACCAAACGCGTTGTGCCTTCAATAGAAATCGGTTTAATGCCAATGCCGCTGGTTTTTGGAAAACGGATTTTGGCAACCTTCATTTCATTTTGCAAAAAGGCGATGATTTGTTTGGCATCAGCCGATTCCGCTTGCCATTCAATGCCCGCGTAAATATCTTCGGTGTTTTCTCTAAAAATCACCATATCCACATCTTCTGGGTGTTTCAAAGGCGATGGCACGCCTTGAAAATAACGCACTGGCCGCACGCATTGGTATAAATCCAAAGATTGGCGCAACATCACATTGAGCGAGCGAATGCCGCCGCCTACCGGCGTGGTCATTGGTCCTTTGATGGAAACGCGGTATTCTTTTAAATAATTCAAAGTTTCTTGTGGAAACCATTCGCCGTAAAGTTGTTGGGCTTTTTCGCCAGCAAAAACTTCCATCCAAGCGATTTTGCGGGAATCGCCATAAGCTTGATGAACGGCGGCATCAAGGACTTGTTGCATAACGGGCGTGATATCAACGCCAATGCCATCGCCTTGAATAAAAGGAATAATTGGAAAATTGGGTATTTGGTTTGAGGTGATTTTTTCGCCAAAATCGGGCACTTGAACAAAAGAAGACGTGGTTTTTTCCACAAAATAAAAAAAGCATTATGGCAAAAATTAAAACGCATAGCGCAATTTTGTGGCAAAATCTTGTGCGCGTTTTTTGATTAACCTAG